>CAZZDX010000380.1:0-2468 GCA_964653185.1 uncultured Bacteroidales bacterium | reverse complement strand
AATAGAATTGTTTAAATATTCCCAAGACAATCCGTTTTTTGAATTGTTAGAGCCAACAATAATGTATCCATATTTTTCAGCCATGTCTTTAAGCAGTTTTACAGGTATATTACCTCTTGCATGAGAATCAAAAGCATAAATTACAGGCCATTGTTTATCAGAATTATAATAAGAAGGTAAGTATAAAGAATAATTTTGAGAAGTATCTTTTTTGCAAATTATTTTTTCAATAACTTTACCTTTTACAAAATGGTCTTCATTATTATGGTCTTTATCTTTTTTTGAAGAGCAAGATTGTGATATAAATAAGGCAAAAAAAATAATAAACAGTATTTTTATATTTGATTTCATAACATACTTATTTTTGCAAATATACTAAATTGTTATATTGCTATTTTTGAATCTTTTAATTTTCTAATTTTTAGGCATTTTAAGTATTTTTTTATAATTTTGTCTTTGTTTTACTTTTTTCAAATTAAATAAATTAATTCAGTGATAAGTAAAAAATTATTATATATCATCTCTATTTTTATTATCATTTTTATTTGCAATAATAAAGCAAATGCTCAACTTAAAAATGATATTAAAACGCATAATCTGTTTTTAATTTCTGACCTACATAATTCAACGCCAAAATTAAGCAAAGAGGACTCTGCAGAATATTCTATTAAAGGATTTCAATGGGGATTTAATTTTGGAACATACCGTGCCAATAATGCTACAGCAAATTATTATAACGGCGAAAGTGAAACAAACAACTTAAATGATATTATTGGAAATGACCCATACACAGGAACCTGGAATAATACTTACAATTATACTTACAATGAAATAAAAGAAGAATTAGGATATGATTTTGAAATAGCCGAACTGCCTGAACGTATGAAATATGACATAGCTTTTGCTCTTGGATTTTATGTAAAATATAATATTAATAGTAATACCGGCTTTTTTATGGATTTTAACTATGTAAAACTAAAAGCCAATAATATATTTACTCTTCGCCTTAAGAATGGCTATGATATTGTCCCAAATTATGAATGCTATATTAACGGAGCAGAAGAAAGATTTGATATAGATTTGGGAATATGTAAAATTTATGGGCAACCAAACAGATATAAACCTTTTGTTGAATTGGCTTTTAATATTAATAATACAAGAGTTAAAGAGGCAACAGCATATATTGAATCTCCTAACAAAACTTTAAGTTATAGTTTTTTAAGTCCTTATAATGAATATTATAATTTACGTGATGATGGAATTGGATATGGCGTTTATGTAGGAACAGGAATTCAAATAATAATATCAGAGTCGTTTTTATTATATTCAGGCGTTAATATACAAATGAAACAAATTAACCTTGGAGAATATAAAGAAAAATACAGATTGCAGGAAAACTTTTTTATCAGATTAGTATTTAAAAATTTAATCTCTTCATCACAAGACGATGCATAAATTCTTATGTGGAATGCAGAATAAACAAATTTACTCTGTAAAAATGTTACGATATTAATAAATCATTCTTAATTTTTATTTTTTTTTGTCAGCAAATCAATAAATTATTTATCTTTATATTTACTTTTGCAAAATAAAAGGCAAAAAGCGTTTATAAACTAAAAAAATATTTATTATTAAAGTTTCGCAATGTTTTATACTTCAAGCGGTTAAAATTTTAACTTTACAAATTACTCCCTCTCTACTAGTAGAGAGGGCTGGGGTGAGTAAATAAAAAATAAAAAAGTTAAAATTTTAACCATTTATAGTATAACATAAATATGGTAAGGATTTGATTATCCTTTAGTTTTAACTAAATGGCATTTAGTTAAAAAATGAATTTTAAAAATCAGATTAGCACCACAATTTATTGTGGTGGTTAAAATTAAAATACAGTTCTTTAAAAGTCGGCTTTAAGCCGACTTCCAAAATAATTAACTGATTTAATCCACCATTCTAAAGAATGGTGCTAATCTGATATATTTTTAACTAAATGGCATTGAACTTCAGATAGGAATAAAATATAATATAAAAAATAAGAGTTTATGGAAAATAAAAAATTGGATTTATCAGATAATTCAAAGACCCACTCTAATTTTATCCAAAATATTATAGAGGAAGATTTAAAAAACAACAAAAATGATAGTCATGTTCATACAAGATTTCCTCCTGAACCTAATGGCTATCTTCATATTGGTCATGCAAAATCTATTTGTCTTAATTTTGGCTTGGCTGAGCAATATCATGGATTATGCAACTTACGATTTGATGATACTGACCCGACAAAAGAAGATGTTGAATATATTGAATCTATAAAATCAGATATTCATTGGCTTGGCTTTGACTGGGAAGATAGAATGTTTTATGCATCCGACTATTTTGAACAATTATATCAATATGCAATACAACTTATAAAACTTGGCAAAGCTTATGTATGTGATTTAAGTCCTGAACAAATCAAAAAGATAGCATGT
>CAZZDX010000379.1:0-2479 GCA_964653185.1 uncultured Bacteroidales bacterium | reverse complement strand
TATTTATTAAAATTTAATTTGCAAACCTAAGGGATAAATACGGAATGTTCCATCGGCAATCAGCAATCAACAATCAGCAATTAGCAATCAACAATCGGAAATCAACAATCGGCAATCAGCAATCAACAATCGGAAATCAGTAGTCGGCAATCGGCACAAGCACAATGCAATGATAATCAACAACATAAATTTTATTAAAAACAACATTGGACAATTGCCACGACACTAAATTTATACAAAAAAAATCGGGATAAAACTAATTAACTACTTTTGTCAAAATAATTAATATTCTTTATTCTATTTAATAAAGACAAGTTTTTATACTTTTTTATGAAAAAAAATTTAATATTCATCTTATTATCTCTTGCCTTAACATCTGTATGTAAGTTGTTTTCTCAAAATACAGTGTTTTTTAACGAATCACAAAACGAAATTTATACTTTCAAATACAAAGAAACCTTTGAAAATAATCAGGATATAACTAATTATTTTATTCAAAAAATATCAAAAAGTATTCATAAACCATTAAACCTCACCAAATACATATATATATATAAACAAACATCTCGTCTTACTAAAATTGATTTAAACAACTACAAAATATCAATTGAATTAGAAAATAAAAAAAATACCGGAGATGTTTTATATAAAAGATTTAATATATCTGATGCCTTATTCCCTTCAAAAATTGATTTTGAGATAATAGTTTATAATCAAGATAACCAAATCATTGAAAAATACAAATTTAAAAATAAACCTTTAAACCCAAAATCTACGAAAATTGCCAAATTTATAATAATACCAAGGGAAAACACCTTTAAAGTTCAGGATATGACTTCAAAGACAAAATATAGTATTACCATAGAAAACAAAAAATTCTATTATACCAATGAATCTAAAAAATTATTTAACAAAAAATTACAACTAATCAATGATTATTATGCTTCTGACTTTATTCTTAAAGAAATTTTCCAAAAACTACAAACATTTGATTTACAAGATGTAGATATGATTCCTGTCTATGACTTTAAACTTTTTGAAATTGAAACAACTTATGAACAATTAAAAAGTAAAAATTTTCCTAAAAAATTAGACCTGTCGCAATATGACCCGATAAATTTTGAAATTAAAATAATAGCTCTAAATAATCAGATAAACAAACTACAAACTATTATTAATCAATTACTTGCAACTCTTGACTACGTATATTATAACAAAGGATTAGAGTGGCTTGTAAATGGATATGTTGACAAAGCAGTTACATATTTTAATAAATCTCTTAAAATAAATCCGTTTTATGCTCCTTCACATTATCAATTAGCAAAAATAAACTATGATAACGGTAATTTAGATAAAGCCGGAGACATCATTAATGAAGTGCTTGCCAAAATGTATCCTGAACAAAACATACGAATTTTATTGCTTCAACTAACAAACGATATATATAAAGCATATTTAAACCAAGGAGAACAACTAATAAAATCAGAAAAATATAATGAAGCTATTAAATTACTTGAAAAAGGGAAAGAATTTTGTAAAATAACACCAAATATTATATATACAGAAGAAATATCTGAACTCTTTGCCCGTGCCAAATATGGAATATTCAAATCTTATTTAACTGTTGCTCAAAAAGCTATAAATACTGATAATCTTGAAATAGCTGAAACGTATATCAAAAAAGCAAAGAAATATCAAAAAGATAATAAAAACGATATTACAAACGATAAAGAAGCAAATATTCTGTTAAACCAGATAATAAATATTTATTTAGAAAAAGGTGATAAATCAAATGAATCACTCAATTTTAACAATGCCTTAAAATATTTTGAAAAAGCTTCTATATTATGCGATTTATCTACCAATGCTATAATTAAACAAAAATTGTTTCAGGCATTTAAAATTGCAAAAAATGGTGTTTATAATAATTTTCTTACAAAAGCAGAACAACTACTATCTGATAACGATTTAGAACAGGCAGAAAATATTATAATTAAAGCCAAAAACTATCAAAAAGCAAATAATAAAGAAATTATAAATGCTTATGCAGCCGACACTATCCTTACAAAAATAAAATATAAACAATATCTGAAATTAATATCTGATGGCAAAAAACAAATTATACATAAACAGTTTAAATATGCTCTTGACAATTTTGAATTAGCATATAAACTTGAAACAAACTGGTTTTTTGAAAAAGATGATTCCTTGGATATATTACTAAAAAATACTGCAAGACCTATAATCTTAAATAAAATAAAATCAGGAAATCTTAAAGTATGGGCTAATGAACTTAATAATGTCCAGGATATTATAGATTCTTCTGTTGTTTTACAACAAAAATATTTACTTGCCGAAGATTCTGTTATAAACAAAACTTTATCAGAACTAAAAATCAAATTTCATAACCGTAAATGCCAAAATGCACAATTTGAATATAACAAAGACATAAGAGAAGCACAAAAATATATTGGTATAA
>CAZZDX010000378.1:0-2498 GCA_964653185.1 uncultured Bacteroidales bacterium | reverse complement strand
TATTTATTAAAATTTAATTTGCAAACCTAAGGGATAAATACGGAATGTTCCATCGTCGCAACAACAATGCAATAATAATCAACAACATAAATTTGTATATTCTCAATAATTAATGGTATATTTCACAAAATATAAACCGTTAAAACGGTTAATATATCCACGCTTATTTTAAACACCTCGTTGAAACGAGGTGTTAATGATACTTCTTATTAACCCCTTGATTTATCAAGGGGGCTAAGGAGTATCAATTGCTGTTAATAACCGTTTTAACGGTTTTAGAAATTAATACCATTACTTTTTGAGAGGATACTTTCATTCAGTTATTAGTTGGATATTTTAAATAACCAAAACTAAAACCTGTCAGGGTTCGTAGAACCTGATAGTGTTTTAAACTTTTAAACAATATTAATTAAATAAAAGATGATAGAAAAATATATAGCAGATATAACTTCTAAGGCAATAAAGGAATTGTATGGAGAAGAAATCTCATCCGATATAGTTCAAATTCAAAAGACAAAAAAAGAATTTCAAGGTGATATAACAATTGTTGTCTTTCCTTTTACCAAAATATCAAAAAAATCTCCTGAACAAACAGGTGATGATATTGGCAAATTTATTATATCAAAAATACAAAATATAAAAGAATATAATGTTATTAAAGGTTTTTTAAACCTTGTTATTGATAATTCATACTGGATTGATTGGTTTTATAATAATGTTAATACAAAAGATTTTGGATTTAAAAAAGAAATTAAAGATTTAAAACCAATTGTCATTGAATATTCTTCGCCAAATACTAATAAGCCATTGCATCTCGGACATATAAGAAACAATTTGTTAGGATATTCTATATCTGAAATATTAAAAGCTTATGGCAGAAAAGTTATAAAAGTTAATTTGGTTAATGACAGAGGCATACATATTTGCAAATCAATGTTGGCATGGGAAAAATGGAGCAATGGAGAAACGCCTGAGTCATCAGGGCTGAAAGGAGATTTTTTTGTTGGAAAATATTATATCTTGTTTGAAAAACATTATCAGGAACAAGTAAAATCATTAATGTCAGAAGGTTTATCTGAAGATGAGGCAAAAAAGCAAGCTCCACTTATTGTTGAAGCTCAAAAAATGTTAAAAAAATGGGAAGCAAAGGATGAAAAAATTGTGTCATTATGGAAAAAAATGAATAGTTGGGTATATAAAGGATTTGAAGAGACATATAAAAAACTTGGAATTGATTTTGATAAAATATATTATGAATCTGATACCTTTCTTCTCGGCAAAAGTATGGTAGCACAAGGGCTGAAAAATCAGGACTTTATAAAAAAAGAAGATGGCTCTATATGGGCTGACTTGACAGAACAGGGATTTGAGCAAAAACTGTTGATTAGAAAAGACGGAACATCGGTTTATATTACACAGGACTTGGGTACTGCACAATTAAGATATAATGATTTTAGTCCTGAAAAACTTTTATATGTTGTAGGTAATGAACAAAATTATCATTTTAATATTTTAAAATTAATATTAAAAAAAATAAATAGAAAATGGGCAGATAATATTTATCATCTTTCTTATGGAATGGTTAATTTGCCTGAAGGCAGGATGAAATCACGCGAAGGAACTGTTGTTGATGCCGATGATTTGATAAAAGAAATGGTAGATACTGCAAAAAAAATTACTGAACAATTAGGAAAAATTGAAAATTTTACAAAAAAACAGGCAGAAAAACTTTATAATATAATTGGAACAGGAGCTTTGAAATATTTTATATTAAAAGTAGATCCTCAAAAAAATATGCTGTTCAATCCTGAAGAATCTATTGATTTTGATGGCAATACCGCTCCTTTTATACAATATACTTATGCAAGAATACAATCTGTTTTAAAAAAAGCTAATTATGATTATAATGTTTTTATACCATTAAAAAGCGAGTTGCTTTTGCCAAAAGAAAAACTACTTATTAAATTAATATATGATTTTCCTGATATTATCTCTATAGCAGCAGAGACATACAGTCCGGCAATAATAGCTAATTATGTTTATGAACTGGTAAAACAATATAATCAGTTTTATCATGATATTACCATACTTAAAGAAAAAGACAAGGATATTTCTGCTTTCAGAATAATGCTGTCAAAATTTACAGGCAATGTTATAAAATCATGTATGAAACTTATGGGTATTGATGTGCCGGACAAAATGTGAACTTTCGCAAGTATCAAGTTCAATGTTCAAAGGCATAAAGGCACAAAGGCACAAAATTTCAAGTTCAAAATTCAAAGTTCAAAGATTCCAATTTTCAATTTCTAATTTCAATAATCAATAGAAAATAATCAATTAGTTCAGATCAAAGCACGAAGTTCAAAACTCACATTTCAACAAGTCCGATATAAATAATTCATAATTCATAATTCGTAATTCGTAATTCATAATTCATAATTCGTAATTCATAATTCATAATTCATAATTCATAATTCATAATTCATAATTCATAATTC
>CAZZDX010000377.1:0-2523 GCA_964653185.1 uncultured Bacteroidales bacterium | reverse complement strand
TAATTCAATAAGTTTAAAATTATGTATTTCATTGTTTATTTTTACTCTTAATATATAAATGCCTGATGAATAGCCAAGTTTTTTGGCACCAAAATCATATTCATAAAAACCATTATCTTGTTTTTTATTTATTATTGTCTGTATTTTAACTCCTGTTAGAGTAAATACCTCAATACTAACCATTGATGGTTTTGTTAGACCATAAGTAATATGTGTTAAGTTTTTAGATGAGTTTGGATAAACATTTATTCCATTAATGTTATTTATATGTTCATTGTTAGTCAAAGCAATTTCTTCCGACTCGTTTTGTCCGCCACCTGTATTGCCTCCTCCTGTACTTTGTTGTTGTATATAAATAAACGCTTCTGCTGTGGCTATACAACTTCCTAATGTGTTTACAGGACAGGTATATTGCCATTGCGGGTCATTATCATCAATTCCTGTTGTGCTTCCAAGATAACCATTATTATTTATATCTGAATAATCTTTAACTGTCTGTCCTGTATTATCATTTAGCCGCCAATATCCTATTAATCCCGGTTCATCTCCTTTTAAAAAGTCATACATATTTCCTTTTATATCCTGTTCTGTTCTTGCAACATTCCATATCCTTGCTTCTTTTATATATCCTTTGAAAGGAGTTGTTGATGGTGCCGGTTGGTCCCATCCTATCCATAAGTCGTGATTTGTTGTTATATCTTTTACTCCATAATAACTTGCCTGTATAAATTCCCCATCAATATAATAATATATAATATCATTTAATCTTACTGCTGCAATGTGATGACAGTTATTATCCAGCAAACTATCTCCTGCTCTTGCATAATTTGTCCCGTCAAGTTGTATGCCAAGTTTACCTTGTGGTGACCATTTATCAGCATATATATAAAACAGAAAACCACTATATGCTTCTTGCCGTTTTGAATAAATTATCGGATAATATAGTTGTCCTGCTCCTGCTTTAATCCATGCTTCAAAAGTAAAATCTCCTGTGCCTAGATTATATGCTGTATTGTGAGGCACAGTAACTCTGTCATTATTTCCATCAAAATATAATCCTGTTGAATCGGGATTATAATGGTCTAAGACCGTTACTGTATATGTTCCTGAACACAGGTCTGTTGCTGTAGATGTTCTTTGGTAATTTGGGTCATTCCATCTGTATCCGAATGGTGATGTGCCTCCCCATGCTGTTACTGTGGCTTCTCCGTCACAGGCACCAATGCCTGTCTCATTTTTTATATAGCTTATTGTGCCTGTTAATTCCTCCGGTATATAAACAGTATCTTTTGCCAAAGAACTACATCCGTTTGAATCTGTTGCTGTAAGCATAACAATATGATATCCGGAAATAGTATAAATCTTTTCCGGGTTTTCTGCTGTTGAATATGTCTCATCTCCAAAATCCCAGTAATAACTTAATGGTGGTGTTCCTCCTGACGAATAACCGGTAAAATACATTTCATCGCCAAAGCAGTTTACTTTTTCTGATGTAAATGATGCTGTGGGATTTGAAAATATTGTTATATTTTGCTCACCTGTATCTGAACAGCCGAATGAATCAACTGCTGTGAGTGTGATAGTATAAGAGCCGGGCTGGTCATAAACATATTGCGGATTTTTTGTTGACAATGTTTCGCCATTACCAAAATCCCACATATAACTTACCGGAGCAATGCCTGCTGTGGAATTACCGGATATAAAAAGTGTGTCGCCAAAGCATAAGACAGGAGCACATTCAAAAGAGGCAATTGGTCCGCCCAGTATTATTGCCTGTGAGCATGTATCTTTATATCCCAGAGCATCAATAGCAGTAAGATAAATTGTATAATTTCCGGATTGTTCATATACATATTCCGGGTTTTTTAATGTTGAGGTATCGCCATTGCCAAAGTCCCAGAAATAATTAACAGGTGGTATTCCTTTTGTTGTAGTATTGGTTATATAAAGTGTATCGCCGGCACAAAGTGCTGGAGATGTTTCAAATGAAGCAGAGAGCATTATGCTGTCAGGAATAATTAGTTTTTCTATTATTAAAGGAAATTCTTCTTTATATATTAGTTCTAATATTGCCTGTGCATTTACTGCAACACTGGTTTCTGATTCTGCAAGAGCTCTTACAATTTGTTCCTGCGCAGATGTTAATTCAAAATATGTATGTCCTGAAATACACAGGTCTGCCAGTAAATTATAATATGTATAAAAGCCGGTGTCTTCGCCTGTTTCCTGTGGTAATTGCTCAAGCAGTGTCTTTGCCTGTTCGCATTGATTTGCAACAAGATATGCCTGAACAAGTTGTTTGCTGTAATTTAAGTCCGTTTGCGGCTCAAGATAAGCAATTATGCTGTCTATACCATTAATAGTAGTATCGTTCAGATACTGACGGAACAGTTCATTTTCTGCCAGACCTATTTGTGATTCAATATAAGATATTTGCTGTTCTAATTCTGCTCTTGCTGATGTGCCTGTTTGCACTTCCTGTATTTGCTGCTGAATACCGCCCGGTAATGTAACAGTATTTAA
>CAZZDX010000376.1:0-2532 GCA_964653185.1 uncultured Bacteroidales bacterium | reverse complement strand
TCTATGGAAAACTCTGAAAATCTTGATGCGAATGAATTAATAGAAGTCCCCTTAAATAAAAGGTCTGCATTAAATTGCAGACCTTTTATTTTAAAAATGAGACCTTTCAAGCTGGTCAACAGCATTATTAACAAATTTTGTTAATGTTTTACCAAGCATCATTTTCATAACAGGGTTTAATTTGGCATGAATAGTTATTCTTATCCTTGTATCATAAGGACCTTTATCCAATAATTGTATCCACAACAAAAATTCAAATGGCGTTTTGCCATCACTCTCTATCTGTATGGTTTTATATGGCTCTCTGTTTTTTATCTTCATACCAATATTGTTAAGACCTTTTACAGAAAAATGACATGTGTCTTCTGTTGATTCCCAGTTTTTTATATCAGGATGTTGTGCTATTCTGTCAAAGTTTTTAAAATTTGATAAATAGTTATAAATACTTTCAGCAGAGCTGTTTATCTTTCCTATTTTACTTACTATCTTTGTTGGTTTCATAATCTGCGAAATTATAAATATTCCTAAATTCAAGTAATTAATGAAACTTGAAACTTTTACGGCTAAATAATATTTTACCTAAAAAAATATTGATTATCAGATGATTAATGCACGAAAATTTTGGTTCTTCGGTAAAATGTGTAGGGAAAATGTTATAAGGAAATAAGTATATAGAGGAAATAGGGGATATAAGGGATATAAAAAAATAAGTTATCCAATTTATACCCTTATAGCTTATACCCTTATAGCTTATACCTTTATGCTTTTATGCCTTATATCCTTATATACATATACACCTAACATATTTTTTTATCCATAAAAAATACCGAAGAGCCAAAATTTTAGTTAATTATTAATTATTCTGTAGGATTAGTAATAACTTCAGTATCTCCAATATCTTGTTTTGGGTTTTCAATATCTTGTTCCGATTCTACACTTATTGAAGTATGTCTTTTTGATTTAATTAGAGTAATAGACATAATAATACTTGTAAACACAATTACAAATAATAATATTCCTGAATCAAATTCACTGGTTTTGAATTCATCAGGAATATCAAAAAATAAAAGAAGTGTTATTAATCCACGAGGAGCTATAAAAGATTCAGGAAATATATCTCTTTTGAAAAATAATTTAAAAATTAAATATCTTACTCCATAAATAATTAACAATATAAGAATACTAACAATAATTACTTTAATATCAATTAAAGCAGATAATGTAATGGTAATTCCAAAAACAACAAAAAAGAATGTTTTAACTAAAAAAGATGTCTCAGCAGTAACCATTTTAAAATCTTTTAGCACATCAGAAAGTCCATCAACATTAATTAACTTATTTAAAAACTTGCCCTTAACAAATAAGTGTTTGTTTTCAAGAATTAATCCAAAAATTAATATCATAATTAATGCGGACAGATGTAATGATTCACCGATAGAATAAATTAATATTACTACTGAAAGTAATAAAAACAGCTTTACATGAGTTTTAATTTTCTGAAATAATATTAATAATAAATAACTTGCAATTACAGATATTATAATGGTTATACCAAAGTTACCGAGAATATTTAGTCCTACTTCTTTTATGCTTTCAGTTTCAGCATTATTTATTAAAAAATAAAAAAACATAATTCCAAGTATATCAGAAAATGTACTCTCATAAATCATAAATTCCCTCTTTTTTTCTGATATGTTTGCAACACAGGGGATTACAATTGCTGAACTCATAATAGATAACGGAATAGCATAAAACAAGGAATTGTAAAAATCAGCATCAATATAAATATTAATGATAAGAGCTATAAGCCCTACATTTAATAATAATGAAATTAAAGATATAAAAAATGATTTCCAGATAATAGTACCTTTTTCCCGTGTGAGTTCCAAATCTAATGCAGCTTCTAAAACAATAATTATCAAACCTATAATACCTAATATTTTTAGTGCCGGAAAAAAATCTAAATTATTGGAACCTGTAACTTTTAAGACCTGATTAATAATTATACCAAGTAAAATAAGTAAAAGTACACTTGGAATATTCTTTTTCGCTGATAACAAGTTGAATAAATAAGATAATATAATAATTACACAAGCTGTTATTATTAAACCATAAGAAGATATTGTTTCCATATATTTATGTTAATTTTAAAGGTTAAAGGTTCTTCGGTAAAATGTGTGGGGAAAATGTTATAAGGAAATAATGAATATAAAAAAAATAAGTTATTCAATTTATACCCTTATTCCTTATACCATTATACCTTTATGCCTTATATACATATACACCTAACATATTTCTTTATCCATAAAAAATACCGAAGAGCCATTTTAAATTTAAACTAATTCTATTAAATAACGATTATTTTAATCTGCAAAAATATAAATTTTTCAATTATTACAACTTTATTTACTTGGTAGATATTATCTTAGTCGCCTGACCGATTTTTAATATACAGATTTTTTTTTGACAACAATAAAAATTTTGGTTTAAAGGACATTTTTAATGCTTAAATTTTCTAAAAGGCTTATTATT
>CAZZDX010000375.1:0-2543 GCA_964653185.1 uncultured Bacteroidales bacterium | reverse complement strand
ATTCTTTATATAATAAAGAAATCAATCTGAAATTAAATGCATTTCTAACTAATATTGAAAATATCTCAAAAGAAGTTAAAAAAATAGTATTAAAAACAGCTGAAAATATCTATATAGTTAATGTTAAAGAAATAGTCAGATGCAAAGCTGACGGAAACTACACACAATTTTTTTTTGCTGATGGAAAAAAATTACTGGTCTCAAAAACATTAAAAGAGTTTTATGAGCTACTTGGTGAGTATAACTTTTTTAGAGTACACCAGTCACATCTGATTAATTTGAATTATCTTGATCATTATGAAAAAGCTTACGGTGGATTCGTAAAAATGAAAGATAATTCCTCTGTTCCTGTTTCTTTCCGTAAAAAAGAACTCTTGCTGAAGTTTTTTAAAGAACTCTGATATAATGTATATATATTATACCTTAAACGGCTAAAATTTTAACTTTACAAAATATTCCCTCTCTACTCGTAGAGAGGGTTGGGGTGAGTAAATAAAAAATAAAAAAGTTAAAATTTTAACCATTTATAGTATAATAATAGTCCGCCTAAGGCGTATGGATATAGCAATTTTTAGCAACCATATTTTTTTAATTCCTCCTAATTTTATAAAGTTTTCTCACTTGTAAACATAATAAAAAAGTAAATTTTTATATTTATTATAACTACGCTTATTAACTATTCTTAAACGAATAATAAATTATTCCACTACAATTAATAATTCGCATCCCTTTACTTTTCTTGTTTTTATACTTTTATCAAAATAAAAATAAATTAATAAATGGATAAAATAATAATTATAGATAATATTATTTGTAAAGATGAACTGGCACACTTTCTAAAAATCCATGCAAAAAGTATAAAATTAGTGGCTAATATAGATGAAGCTGGTAACAAAATCAATCTGCTACTCAAAAATATTAATAACATTTACAAAATTCCTCCAAAATTAGTTCTTAATACAGATAAAAATTTAATCATTGTAAAGATAGAAGATATAGTAAGATGTGAATCTGACAGAAATTATACTTGCTTTTATCTCAATAATAACGAAAAAATTATAGTATCCAAAACCTTAAAAATTTTTGAGAAACAATTAGAAAAGTATTTCTTTATAAGAACACATAAATCTCATCTGATTAACATTAATTATATTAAGAAATATATAAAAAGCAATGGCGGCTATGTTATGTTACTTGATGGTAGCAAAATCCCTGTCTCTATAAGAAAAAAATACCAAATTCTGAAATTATTGAAAAATTTGTGAATAAAAACAAATATTAAGTGAATAAAAACAAATATTAAGTGAATAAAAACAAATATTAAGTGAATAAAAACAAATATTAAGCAAATAATAACGATTGATAAATAAATATAAACAAATGATAAAAAAAAAATTTATATTATTATTTTTTTTTATTTTTACACAATTTTATTTTCTTAAACCTTAAAAATTTTTAACTTATGAAAACTTTAAAAAATAATGTATTAGCTTCTGCAATAATTGTAATTTGTATTCTAATAAATAATAATTTATCAAATGCTCAATGTGTATCTTGGGATTGGGCTGACAATTCCTCTAGCTCTCCAAATACTACAAAAAATGATTATGGTAAAGATGTAGCTACAGATGACTCTAACAATGTTTTTGTAGTAGGAGAATTTCAAGAACCAAGTATTACTTTTGGCAGTACTACACTAACAAATATTTTTTCTTCTACAGATATATATATAGTAAAATATGATGAAAACGGAAATGTTTTGTGGGCAAAAAGTGCTGTAGGAAATGGAGAAGATTACGTTACAGGAGCTGCTACCGATTCTTTAGGAAACGTATATATTACAGGGTATTTTCAAAGTGCCGCTATTACTTTTGGAGCAAATGTTCTAACAAACACCGGAGGAAATGATGTATTTATAGTAAAATATAATGGAGATAATGGCAATGTATTATGGGCAAAAAGTGCTACAGGAAGTGGGGCTGACTATGCTATGGATATAGCTACTGATAACTCAAATAATGTATATATTACAGGATATTTTGGCGATAGTGGCGGCAATGATAACATCACATTCGGCTCTGTTATTTTGACAAAACCATGCTATAATTGGGATATGTTTTTAGTAAAATACGATTCTGATGGCAATGTACTCTGGGCACAATGTGCTGACGAGGGCTACTGGGGCGGAGCAAAAGGAATAAGTTTAACTACTGATAATTCATCTAATCTATATGTTACAGGAACCTATAGATGGGAACCTATTACTTTTGGCTCTACTGTTTTATCCTACGACATTATGAATGGAGAACAAATGTATATTGCAAAATATAATTCTTCCGGGACACCGATTTGGGCAAAAAAAGCATGTGGCGAAAATACCGGAGCTGGAATAGGTCATGCTCCTGATAATATTATTACGGACAATTCGGGTAATGTATATATTACCGGCTATTATGACAGCGACGCTATTTCTTTTGGTTCATTAACTTTAAATACAACCACAGGACCTGCGGCAGATATTTTTTTGGTAAAATACAATAGTT
>CAZZDX010000374.1:0-2546 GCA_964653185.1 uncultured Bacteroidales bacterium | reverse complement strand
AAAGACAGAAGTAAAACTGATTTATGATGATAATGCCTTATATATAGGAGCTATGCTGTATGATACTGCACCAGATAGCATTCTAACAGAACTTGGCAAACGTGATAATGATGACTTAAATGCTGATATGTTTTCAATGGATTTATGTCCGTTTAATGACGGATTAAATGGATTGGAATTTAAAGTTACTGCTTCAGGAGTCCAGATTGATGCAAAATATTCTGCTGACTATCACGATGCAAACTGGAACGCTGTATGGAAAAGTAAAATAAATATAAACGATAAAGGATGGAGCATTGAGATGAAAATCCCTTATTCTGCTATTAGATTTCCTAAAAAAGATAAACAAGTATGGAGTGTTAACTTTTGGCGACAGATACGAAGATACCGCGAATGGTCAACATGGAATTATATTGACAGAAAACAAGATGGAATTCTTAATCAATCAGGTAAAGTAACAGGTATTGAAAATATTAAACCTCCTTTAAGATTATCTATTACTCCTTATTTATCTGCTTATCTGGATAAAAATCCTGATAACAAAAAATGGACATACCCTTATAATGTTGGAATGGACCTAAAATACGGAATTAATGAAAGTTTTACTCTTGATATGACATTGATACCTGACTTTGGACAAGTTCAATCTGATGATGAAATACTGAATCTTTCACCTTTTGAAACATATTATACTGAAAAAAGACAATTTTTTACCGAAGGCACAGAACTATTTACCAAAGGAGATATATTTTATTCAAGACGTGTTGGTTCTACTCCTTCAGAATATGATAATGTTAGCGATAGCTTGAAAGTAGGGGAGGAGCTTATTGAAAATCCTGGTGAAACACAATTAATTAATGCAACAAAAATATCAGGAAGAAACAAAAAAGGGCTTGGAATAGGTGTGTTTAATGCTATGACATCTAATACCTGTGCAACTATTGCTGACTCTAATGGCATAGAACGAAAAATTATAACACAGCCATTTACAAATTATAATATGATTGCCTTTGACCAAAATCTGAAAAATAATTCTTATGTAAGTATTGTCAATACTAATGTATCCAGAGAAAAATATTCTGCCAATGTCAGTGGAACGGATTTTAGAGTGGCAAATAAAAAAAAATCCTATGCAATAGAAGGCAAAGGCATTGTTAGTCAGAAATATTATAAAAATAAAACTCCTGACTTTGGATATATGTATAAATTGGAATTAGAAAAAATAAGTGGAAATTTTTTGTTTGAACTTTCACAAAATGTATTAAGTGATACTTATGACCCAAATGATTTAGGATATCTACAACAAAATAATGAATTTAAAAATAAATTAGAGCTAAATTATAATATCTATAAACCATTTTGGAAATTGCTTAACTGGTTTAATGGACTGGAAATAGAACATTCTTACTTATATTCTCCCAGAAAATTTACCGGTATTAGTATTAATATTAATTCATATACAACTTTTAAAAATTATTTGTCAGCAGGATTTGATGGAAGTATTAACCCTTTAGGATATAATGATTATTTTGAGGCAAGAGTTCCCGGTAGAGTATTTGTGATACCTGATTTTTATGTAATAAATGCCTGGCTATCTCAAGATTACAGAAAAAAATTAGCTATTGATTGTAGTGCAGCAATATGGCAATCTTCTAAAAGCAGCCAAGAAGCATACGGGTATGGACTCTCACCACGTTTTAGGGCAAATAACAAGATGTTGTTTATATATAACTTCAATAATAGCATTAGCAAAAATGATATAGGTTATATAGATAACAGTGCTGATACAATATATTTTGGGAAAAGAAATATTATTACAATTACTAATACTCTTACAACAAGATATATATTTAATAATAAATCATCATTAAATTTTCGTTTGCGTCATTACTGGTCAAAAGTTGATTATAACAGTTTTTATATACTCAATGAAGATGGCTCTCTTGATAATACTAATTATCCTGATAATCAAAATATTAATTTCAATACATTTAATATTGATTTAGTTTATACATGGAATTTTGCTCCCGGAAGTGAAATATCTCTTGTATGGAAAAATGCTGTTTATAAACAGGATGATAAACTAATAAACAAGTATTTTGAAAATCTTAATAATACTATAAACTCCCCGCAAATAAACAGTTTCTCTGTTAAAATACTTTATTATTTGGATTATCAGTATTTAAAAAAAGGCAAAAAAACGAGTCAAAATGAATTAATAGAAGTCCCCTTAAAGTAGAAGTTTTATATTTGCATCGTCAAAAATCATTAATGTCGAGCGAAACCAAAATATTAATGTCAAGCGAAGCCGAAATATTAATATTGAGCGAAGCCGAAATATTTTTTTGAAACAATCAGGCATTCGTCAGTAGCCGAACTTGACTGCCTGATACCTAAAAATCTTATTTTTGTCTTAAAAAATCTTGTTAAGATAAACTTGTTGATTTTATAATACAAAAGTCAAATTAAATAAAATTATGAGAACACAATTATTAGAAGATTTCTTAAGAAAGAAAAATTCAGACAGAGATATTTACCATAATTTG
>CAZZDX010000373.1:0-2554 GCA_964653185.1 uncultured Bacteroidales bacterium | reverse complement strand
AAATTTTTGTGTACTTTTTTAAAAATGACGACATTACGAACAGACACTAATTAGACATTGGCTCATTGGTAATTTTTTAGAAATTAGAGTAATTAGGTAATTAGGTCAATTTAATATATAACTTGTTTGATTCTGCCTGCCTTGTTTAATCAGGCATTCGTTCCGATAAATGTCCCGATAAATGCGGAATGGACAACGGAATTTGCAATCAGTAGCCGAATCAGGTCAGGCAGTTGCCTGATTCGGCTATTGACGAATGCCTGACCTGATTATTTACAGGGGCTAGTCCAGGGTAGGTATTGCCAAGTAGATTAAACAAAAAAATATAAAGATATACAAAATTACTATATTTGGGATTTAAAAACATTACTTAAATGGAAATTGAAAAAAGAAAGTTTATACATAGTTTAGTATTTCCTTGTTTTTTTTTGATGCTAATATGGTTTATTGAGATTATTAAGCATGTTTTTGGCTTGGATTTTACTTTTTTAGGGCTTTATCCATTAAAAATTAAAGGTTTAATTGGTATTATCACAGCACCTTTAATACATGCTAATTTTTCACATTTAGCAGCAAATTCTGTCCCTTTGTTTATATTAAGTGTAGGGATATTTTATTTTTACAGAGATATTGCTTATAAGGTATTTTTTTTTATTTATCTTATCACTAATATATGGGTTTGGTTTTTTGCACGTGAAGCGTATCATATAGGAGCAAGTGGACTGGTCTATGGCTTTGCTTCTTTTCTTTTTTTTAGTGGTATTATAAGAAAAAATGCACAATTAATGGCATTATCTTTCGTAGTTGTTTTTTTGTATGGTGGTTTGTTTTGGGGTATATTTCCTGATTTTATCCCTAAAGAAAATATATCTTGGGAATCACATCTTATGGGAGCTATGGCAGGAGTTGTGATAGCAATATATTTTAAAGAATATGGACCCCAACGCAAAAAATATGAATGGGAAGAAGATGAAGAGGAAGAGGAAAATGACGATGATAAAAATAGCAGCTCTGGTAATATGATTGATATTAAATATTTTTATAATGAAAAATAAGTTGCCTGATAGTTTTTTTAATTAAACCGATTATTTATAAAAAAATAGCATAACCGTTCCTAGTTAAAGATAATGAAATTCAAAGTCCCAAGTTCCAAATTTCAAGTTTCAAATTCCAAAAAAAAAAGAACAAAATGTATAAAAAAAATGATCTTCGTGAAAGATTACTAAAATTTGCAATTGATATGATTTTATATCTTCGTACTGTAAAAAACACAATAGAAACAATGGATATGAAACGGCAGATTGTCAGATCGGCAACATCAAGTGGCGCTAATTATTTGCCCCGTTAGATAAATATAGAAAATAAAGAGAAAAGTTCTAAATAAGAGTTGGAATAAAAGATTTATCAAGAGTTGTCTAAAGGATTATCTAACGGGGTGAAAATACCAGGGTTCTCCAACAAAACCTGATGCCAAGACTAAAATAGGCATATCGTTAAAAGAAATGCGTGAATCAAACTATTTTCTGCGAATATTTAATCATCTGGGGCTTGGAGATGTTAAAAAATGTTCATATTTGGTACAAGAATCATCAGAACTAAAAAAAATTCTTGCGTCCATTATAAATAAACTATGAAAAATTTCAATAATAACAAACAAAGTTGCTTATGCTCTTGGGACTTGGAATTTGGAGCTTGGGACTTGGGTCTTGGGTCTTAAAAAAATTAAGTGTGAATACTTACAAAATAGTTTTGGTTTAAATATTCCTTCCTCTTTCAATTTCTTTTTTAATATCTTTCTTTTTTAATGTTTCTCTTTTGTCATACAATTTTTTGCCTTTTGCAATAGATATTTCAATTTTTGCCAATCCTTTTTCGTTTATAAACACTCTGACAGGGACAATTGTCAGTCCTTTTTCCGTTGTCTTATTAGCTATTCTTTTAAGTTCTCTTTTTGTAAGCAATAGTTTTCTGTCGCGTTTTGGCTCGTGGTTATAGTGTGTGCCAAATTTATATTCTGATATGTGCATATTTTTAACAAAAAGTTCATTATTAATAAATATACAGTAAGCATCAACAATATTGGCTTTACCTTCTCTTAATGATTTAATTTCTGTGCCTGTAAGCTGTATCCCTGCTGTAAAATTTTCAAGCAAAAAGTATTTAAAACTTGCTTTTTTGTTTTTTATGTTTATGTTATTGTTATATATTTTTTTATTCATATAATTTATACTTCTTAAATTTTCATAAAATTTCTTGCTAAAATTACACCCTTTATTATTGTAATAATTTTAAATCATCAAATTTTTTAAAAAAATTTTAACTATTTTTTTCCAATTTTAGATTTCTTAAAATTTAATAAAAAAATATATTATTTTTGAACATCTTTTTTATCAATAACGAGAAATCCCGAAAGGGATTTAATTTTCACCCCGTTAGATAACTAATAAATTAATAAAAAACAATGTTTTAAACTAAATATCTAACGGGGTTAATAACCATAGGTGCAACCTGTGGTTATTAACTAATCATATTAACATCAATCCCGAAGGGATTG
>CAZZDX010000372.1:0-2562 GCA_964653185.1 uncultured Bacteroidales bacterium | reverse complement strand
AAAAAGAAAATAAATAAAAGAAAAAAAAATAAAATAAAATATAAATAAAAAAAAAGGTTTAGATTTGTTTAAACAAATTCCTAAACAAAATTCTGAAATTAGTTTAAACAAAGCTCTAAACAAAAACCTGAATATGAAAATGAATATGAAAATGATAATATAAATAGAAAATAAATAAAATAAAAAAAAAAGAAAATAAATAAAAGAAAAAAAGTGTCCGATACACAGGCATAATATATTTATTCATATTGCATTAATTTTTATCACTTAACCCCGTTTATGTCGCTTCTAATGAACGATTACCCCCTTGTTAATATCATACACCCAAACCATACCAACCCGCCCTTAAATCGCCTTAAAATAGCTTATCGCTGTAATTTGTTGCTAATCAGTTATATATATACACCACTAATCAGTGCAAATATATTTTACATTGTAAACCACTTAACAGGAATGATAAACGCCGCAAATGTTATCATTGCTTTTTTTTGTTTCTAAACCAAATTCAAGGGGGGCAGGTTCGCAATTCCTACCCGAACCAGCAGCGACCCCCCGCCAACATATATACATAAGTCTCCCTATCGTGCAAGAATTATCAAAAAAAGTTATTTATCAAAAGCTTAATAAAAAGCATTAAGAAATAGTTAGTTTTTGGTATTTGGTGGGGTGGGGTGGTTTTTTTTTTTGTTTTGGTGGGGTATAAGTTTGTGTAAGTTATTAAAGTTTGATAATTTTTGCTAATTGGTGTTTTGTATTTTGGGGTTGTTTTCAGGCACTGCGAAGGTTTAGGTTAATAAGAGAGATACATAAGAGGGAAAGTATTTAATTATTTGATTGTCAGGGGTTGGGAAAAAAAATATATCACTGTCAGTTATACACGGGTTTGACTGTCAGTTATACATTTTGGGGAAATATATCACTGTAGGTAAAACGAATTGTTAATAATTTTTTCATTATTTTTTATTTTAGTAAATTAAAAAGGTATATATTTGCGGTGTAAAAAAATAGGCACAGAAAAAATTAAACCTTTAAAATAATAAATTATGATAAATGACGAAAATAAGGCATTAGTCTTAAGGGACAATGCAAGAGAACAATTAATGCAGATAAAAGATATTGAAAGCGGGGTAGAATATCTTAATAAAATTAAAGCAATAGAAGTGTGGGCAAAGGCAGAAAAAAAAGACGCTGAGCTACAAAATATCATTGCAGAACAAAAGCTAAGGACACAAAGGATATTAGGGGGGTTGATAAAGATAGGGCAGGAAGCGGGGGAATTGATAACACCTAAGGACACATTAAAACAAAATACCGTTGTATCCAACGAGAACAACGGTAAAAAATTATCAGATATAGGAATAAGCAGAAAGCAGAGCAGCACCTTTCAGCAGATAGCAGAAATACCAGATAATATATTTGAAACTGCAATAGCAGAAAAAAAGGAAGCAGTAAATAAGGCTGTATCTGAATTGACAACAACAGGGATGTTACAGGTGGCAAAAGAATTAAAAAGAGAGGATGCAATTAAAAACAAGGTACATGTGTTTAGAGAAATGCCGACAGACAAGTTTAATATAATTTATGCAGACCCACCATATCGTTATGAATTTTCAGAAACAAACACAAGACAAGTAGAAAATCAATATCCTACAATGGAACTTGAGGACATAAAAAAGTTAGAAGTCCCAAGTGCAGATAATTCAGTATTGTTATTGTGGTCGCCCCCCCCTAAGTTAAGGGAGGCATTGGACATAATGGAGGCTTGGGGGTTTACTTACAGGACTTCTGCTGTATGGGATAAGGTTATTATAGGTATGGGGTATTGGCTAAGGTCGCAACACGAGTTATTGTTATTGGGAATTAAAGGGGAGTTTCAACCCCCTATTCCTGCAAATAGGTTTTCTTCTGTATATTCAGAAAAAAGAGAGAGACATAGTAAAAAGCCAGACTATTACTATAAAATGATAGAGCAAATGTTTCCAACAGATAAATACTTAGAAGTTTTTGCAAGACAAAAATATAACGAAAAATGGGAAATTTATGGAAATGAATAATTTTAACAAAGACCTTCAATATTCTTTTGATTTAAAAGACGAAAACTTTATTAATAACTTCTATTTTAAAGTATTTCCAAACTTAGAGAGAATAGAGAATGTAATAGAAATGGAGTTACAAAAAAGAGGCATAGACAAAGTTTTGCATTTTAAAAACGGGAAACAAATTTTGATAGATGAGAAAAAGAGAAGGGTAAACTATGGGGATATTTTAATAGAGGAATTTTCTAATTATGAAAACAAAAAATGGGGGTGGATTGGAAGGGATAAACATACAGATTATATAATTTATATTATTATGGATATTCAGAAAATTTATTTATTACCGTTTTTATTATTACAAAAGGCGTGGATAAATAATTATAAATTATGGGTATCTGATTATGGCAGGAAGTTTGCTAAAAACTATAATAAAAACAATGAATTTATTTACACGACTTCTAATATTGCTATACCAACAAATGTTTTATTTGAAGCAATTAAAAAAGAATTTGAGCATAAAATAAAT
>CAZZDX010000371.1:1450-2580 GCA_964653185.1 uncultured Bacteroidales bacterium | reverse complement strand
TTCATAATTCATAATTCATAATTCATAATTCATAATTCATAATTCATAATTCATTTACAGCATTCTTTATTAATCGTCATAACATAGTTATCAATAATATTTAATTTTTCAGCTGTTTCACATCCAAGAAACCCTTTTAAATCTTTATATGTTACTTGTTTTTTGTATTGTTCTAATAATAATCCAGACAAATGCATATATGACCAGTGCCATTTTTCTTCTTCATAACCTGTTGGTCTTAATGCATTTTTTTGTGTATATGTCTGACAAAAACCATATTGTGCAGCATTGTTTTTAAGCCAGATAAATATTTTTTTACCTTTTTCTGTAGCAAAATAATTATTTTCAAGAGTGTTCATATCAATATCAGTTCCCCAGTGATGTCGTGAAGTTCCCGGCATAGAACTATGTTTTAAAATTGTTTTTGCTCTTTTAACAGGGTCAGATACAGATGTTGCAAGATTTTTGCCATTAACCAATCTTTTGCCTGTCCATTTTCTTTCCCATATATATTTTTGATAATTAAAATTTCGCGTAGCTGATATTATTGTTAGCTTTATGCCTTGTTTTAGAGCAGAGTTATACATTTTTATAAACGCCTTATATGTCTCTTTTCTTAGATAAAGGTCTTTTCTGTTTGCATATTTTAAATCAACTTTTGTAAATAAACTGTCTTTTTCGGGATTAAATCTGCCTGTAAGGTATTTTATATCAATTAATGTGTCAGCAGTTGCTTTTTGTTCACTTATTATTTCTTTATCTTCCTTATCCTGATTGTTTTTTGTTATGTTAGAGCCATTTATTTCAGAACTATCTTTTTTAGAAATTAAATTAGGATTTTTCTTAACATAAGTTAATATTATTATCATAGCAATTATTAATGTTATTAATCCTGTTAAATATATTTTTATATTTTTCATTTGTATTTGGGTATTAGGTATTGGGTATTGGGTATTGGGTATTGGGTATTGGGTATTGGGTATTGGGTTTTTAGTATTTGGTTTAAAATTTGAAAATATTTAACAATTTAACAGTTTAGCACTAATTTTTCGTGTTAATTCGTGTAATTTGTGTCTAACAGTTTAGCACTAATTTTTCGTGTTAATTCGTGTAATTTGTGTCTAACAGTT
>CAZZDX010000371.1:0-1350 GCA_964653185.1 uncultured Bacteroidales bacterium | reverse complement strand
TAGCACTAATTTTTCGTGTTAATTCGTGTAATTTGTGTCTAGCAATTTAACAACTTTTTTAATTATATCCTTATAAGTCATTCCATATTTATCCATTAGCTCATAAGGTTCACCTGATTCTCCAAAGCAATCGTTCATACCGACAAATTCCATAGGTACAGGCATATTTCTAACAACAACTTCAGCCACAGCACTTGCCAGTCCGCCAATGATTTGATGCTCTTCTGCTGTAACAATAGCTCCTGTTTCTTTTGCTGCTTTGATGATGATATCCTTATCAATAGGTTTTATAGTATGCATATTTATAACTCTTGCATTTATGTTTGATTTTTCAAGTATATAAGCTGCTTGTAAAGCTTCCCATACAAGATGTCCTGTTGCAATTATAGTAATATCATTTCCCTGTTTAAATGTTTGTGCTTTGCCTGTTTCAAATTTCATATTTTTATCAGTAAAGTTAGGCACAGGATTTCTCCCGAAACGCAAATATACAGGACCATTGATTTGTTCTACGGCTGCTATTGTAGCTATATGTGTTTGATTAGCATCGCAAGGAGATAATATGGTCATATTTGGTAAAACTCTCATTGGGGCAACATCTTCCAATGCCTGATGTGTAGCTCCGTCGGGTCCCACAGATATTCCTGCGTGTGCCCCGCCTATTATCACATGAAGATTATTATAACATACAGATATTCTTATCTGATCAGTAGTCCTTAATGCTGCAAAAACACCATAAGTAGAAAACACAGGTATTTTTCCGGATAATGCCATTCCTGCTGCTACTGCTACACAGTTTTGTTCTGCTATGCCAAGTGAAAAAAATCTTTTTGGAAATTTTTCAGCAAACAGGTTCATACCAACAGAAGAAGTAATGTCTGCTCCAATACCTACAACATTAGTATTTTTTGTCCCTGTCTCTCTTAGTCCTTCCCCAAAACCTGCCCTTGTAGTTTTTAGTTTTTTTGTTTCAAACTTTTTCATTTGTTTATATTTTCGTATTTAGTTTACCACGTTAGATATTTTGTTTTAAGTATTATTTTCTATCAATTTATCAATTATCTAACGGGGTGAATATTTAAGCAGTTACAAATTTAAGATTTAAGGTTCAATTTTTATTTTTTTACTCACCCCTACCTCTCTACTAGTAGAGAGGGGAACCAAAAGGGGAGAGTAAAAAATATTGGACAATTTTTTATTCTATTTTTACTCACAATAATTATTATTTTAAAGGTGTTCGTGATATCGCTTTGCTAAGTTCAAGTTTATAATCAAATCCAATCTTTTTAATCTGCTAATCTTCTTCAATTTGTCTTATAAAATCATCAACCTGTTCTTTAATACCCGACA
>CAZZDX010000370.1:0-2593 GCA_964653185.1 uncultured Bacteroidales bacterium | reverse complement strand
CTAAATAATACTGTTCATTTTTCATAAGCAGTACACAAGTATTATTAGTTTCTTTGTTTTTACTCCAGCCATCTGCAAGTTGTGAATTTTCAAAATTGAGTTTGTATTTTTCAATGCTAAAAGGCTTTTTTGTAAGATAGTTGCGGGTTTGATTATAAAGCGGGATAATTTGGTTTAACACTTTGAAAAGAACATCAAAATCCCCATAAAAACTATTATCTTTTTCAAATATCTCGACCTGCTTTTTCTCTTCTTTTTTTGAAAACTGCACATATAAAGGTTTTAAAAAATGCAGTAAATCCATTAAGGAATCCAAATAGGCTTTTATATTATGAACCTCATCTTTTTTACTTTTTAAAAGTTCTTTCTTAACATCTTTATATTGCTCAAATACTTTTTTTGCTATAGGATAAGTTGTTTTAATTTGTTCGGACAGAAATATTTTTTCAAAAGTATTGTCTTTTTCATTCTTTTTGGTAATTATAAGCTCTTTGAAATAAGTAAAAAGTGGTTTCTTCAAAGCGGTTTCTTTCATTTCTTTGGTTATGCCTTGTTCGCTTTGTTCATTTTTAACGGTCTTTTCGTTTTGTAATTCCTTATTGCTGTATTGCTTAAAATAGTATTCCAAAGCAGCATGTATTTCAGCAAAAGAAAAATAAGGTATATTTTTCATCCAATTTTCAAGTTTCTTTTCTCTTACTTCCTGTTGTTTGGCAGTTTCTTTTTTGTCTTTTGGTGCAGAAAAAATTGTCTGCTCGGCATAATAATTTAAGCTTTTTGTAATCAAATTCCAATCACCAAAAAGATGTTGAGAAATATCAGTAATAGCCCGACTGCTTTTGTTTTTGATATACAATTGTTCGGGATCAGCATCACTAATTGCCTGTATAGCTTTTTTAATCGCTTCGCTAATGTCAAAGATAACCTCGGCTATTTCACCTGTTTCTTCTTGTTTACCGATAAGACTACCCCGATTATTTAAATAAAATAAATGCTCAATTTGCTGACACAGTTCACTATCGTTCTTAATGTTTTCCAGAGGAAAAGAAATCTGACTACGGTTGCTTAAAATTTGTTTGTATAGTTCCTCTAATTTACAAGAACGAACTTGTTTGATTTGTGCTTTTAGTTCTTTTTTATCTTCATCTTGTGCATCAGTTAATTTACTTTGTAACTCATGAGAATACAGATTTATAATTTCGTTGATGCCCCTCTCTTTTTTATTATCGACTTTGCTTTGCCCACCTCTTATTAGGTTGTATTGTTCAATGTCCTCTTGGGTAAGACATTGATTAAAGTAATTTAAAGTAAAAATGTTATCCGGATTAACATCAAATTTTTGCTCCACTTCAGAAAAATCAATATCTAATTTTTTGGCTTCTTTGTATCGTTTTATATTTTCTAAAAACTTAGGTAGATTCTCATGAATTAAACGGTAACCAATAGATGTGCTGTGGCTTTTTTCTGTATAAATGTTTTTTCGATTATCGTTAAAACCACCAAAATAGTTAGTCCAATTTTTAAAATCTTTAATAATAGCTTCGGGATTATCAATATTTTCATGATTTTTTTTAATTTGATTGGCATTTTCTACTGCCCATTCTGGCAATCTTTGTTTTACAAATTTTGCTTTTCCCCCCTTTTTTTTATATAAATAATTATTTTTTTGAAGCTCTTGAGCCACCTGCTTTCGTAACTCATCTTGTTTTAAAATTAAATCTTTTTTTAGACTGTCATTTTTTTTATCCTTTTTCAAGTCTTCATAGGCGTTGTTAAAATCCTGCAATTCTTTTTTGCCAAAAGAAAAATTAGAAAGTTTTTCATGAATAAATGACTTATGGTATTCATCAATAATTTTTTTTGCTTGCTTGTATTTTTCTGCTAGTTCTTTGTCAACGTCAAGTAGATTTTTGCCTTTATCGTTCTTATTATTAATATGTTCTTTGGTTTTATCAGTAGGCTTGAGAGCAAATTTCAGGGTTTTTGAAACAGCATACTGGTTTGTAAAACCGGAAAATAAATGTTGATTTTTCATGATATTTAATTTAGTAATTAAAAAGTTTATTCCACCAAAAGGATTTATTATTATTTTTGATTTTTCAATTTTTATTTGTCATATTTGCATAGTATTTTTCCACAAACTTGCTAATTTTTAAGAATTTTCAATCAGATAATAAATAAAATTAATGTCTGATTAATAATTTTAAATTTAAAAACTCTGTTTATTTATATCTGTAATTTTTTTTGCAAATATTAAATAAAAAATTAATATAAACAAATATTTTTTTATATCTTTGTTTTAAAAACAAAAAAATATGTAAATTGCGAATAATTAAAAATAATTTTTTTTTTTACATAATTATTCAAAAAAATAATAAATTTAAGTAATAAAAATAAATAAATAAAATGGTTTACAAAAATTTACACTTTGGTTTTTTAATATTAATATTAGTTATAAGTATTAATTATTCTTATCCTCAATGTAGTGTTACTGCACATGCAGGGTCAGAGACAATTATCTGTGGAGGATGTACAAATTTATCAGCATTTGGTAATGCCGGCACTTTTGTATTAAATAATAATTTCAATGACG
>CAZZDX010000369.1:0-2599 GCA_964653185.1 uncultured Bacteroidales bacterium | reverse complement strand
TATACAAGTTATTAACAATCAATTGTTTATAACTTTACGAACAGACACTAAATAGTCAATAAGCAACTAAATGACAGTGAAGTCAAATGACCATAAATGACAGTGAGTCCCGATATTCATCGGGATAAACTCCGCGAACAAATGACAGCGAAGCCAAATGACAAATTATATTACGGTTCTACTGAGCTTGCCGAAGTGCAAAATATAACCTCTCAAAGTATAATTCTATTCTTTACAAGTCCTCAAGTATATTTTTCATTTCTTGTTGTATTTTCAAAGCTTGTTTTCTTGATTTTTCGGCAAAATCTATATTGTTTGAGGCATAAATAATACTTCTTGAGGCATTTACCAATAGTCCGCATTGTTTATTCATTCCATATTTTGCAACTTCATATAAATTTCCTTTCTGTGTGCCAACACCTGGGACTAACAAGAAATGATTAGGAATAATATTGCGGATTTTACGAAACTCTTCTGTTTTAGTTGCGCCAACAACAAACATCATATTATCTTCATTGCCCCATTTTGAGCTTTTAGATATAACTGTTTCAAAAAGTTTCTTTTTATTATTTAGTTCCAGATTTTGAAAATCATCAGAGCCATTATTAGATGTAAGAGCTAACAAAACAACCCATTTATTTTTAAAAGACAGAAAAGGTCTTACAGAATCTTCTCCCATATAAGGCACAACAGTTACAGCATCAAAATCAAATCCCGAAGAATTAAAATCAAAAAAAGCTTTAGCATATTGTTCTGATGTATTGCCAATATCTCCTCTTTTAGCATCTGCAATAGTAAATATTTGTTTTTTGAATTTATTAAGATAGTTAAAGGTCTTTTCTAAACTTATCCAACCTTTAATTCCGCGACTTTCATAAAACCCTGTATTAACTTTAAAGGCAACAGCCAAATCAATTGTTGAATCTATTATTTGTTTATTAAATTCAAAAACAGGGTCTTCATAAGACGATAAATGTTTTGGAATTTTGTTTATATCTGTATCCAGACCTATACAAAGGAAAGATTTCTTTGATATTATATTATTAAAGATTTCGTGTCTGTTCATCTTTTTATTTTATCTCAATCAAAGAGTTTAAAAGCACTAAGCATGAGGTTTGTCGTTTGTCGTTAGTTCCTTATACTCATGATTCATAATTCGTAAGTTTCTAATTTCTAATTTCAAGTTCAAAGCACTAAAAATAAAGCACAATATACAAATATCTTTTTAATTAATATTATGAACAGTTAATTTTATTTAACAGCTTCTTTTAATCGTTCTGTATTTTCAGCTAATTGTAATTGGTCTATAATATGTTGTATATCGCCATTTATAATAGAAGTAAGGTTATAAAGTGTTAATCCTATACGATGGTCAGTAACTCTGCCTTGTGGATAATTATAAGTACGAATTTTGGCAGACCTGTCTCCTGTTGAAATCATAGTTTTCCTTTTTGAGCTAATATTATCAAGATATTTTTTATATTCCAAATCATAAATTCTTGTCCTTAAAACTTTCATTGCTTTATCTAAATTTTTTAATTGTGATTTTTGGTCCTGACAGATAACGACAATGCCTGTAGGAATATGTGTAAGTCTAACAGCAGAATAAGTTGTGTTTACTGATTGTCCACCTGGTCCTGATGAGCAATACGTATCTCTTTTTATATCTGACACTTTAAGTTCTATATCAAATTCATCAGCTTCGGGCAATACAACAACAGAAGCAGCAGAAGTGTGAATACGTCCCTGGGATTCTGTCCGTGGCACTCTTTGGACTCTATGAACTCCTGACTCAAATTTTAATTCTCCATATACATTATTATTACCTGATACATTAAATATTATCTCTTTAAATCCGCCGCAAGTTCCTTCTGTCATACTTACCAAATCTGTTTTCCATCCTTTTATTTCACAAAATTTTGAATACATCCTGAACAAATCACCGGCAAAAATACTTGCTTCATCGCCACCTGTACCTGCTCTTATTTCCATCACTGCATTTTTGTTATCATTAGGATCTTTAGGAATTAACATTAAACGAATATTTTCTTCCAACGTTGCTTTACTTTTGATCAAATTATCCAACTCCTCTTTGGCAAGCAATATAAATTCTTCATCTTTTTCTGTTGAAAGAATCTTTTTAGTAGAAGTAATATTATCTAAAATATTGGTATATTCTTTATATGTATTAACAATTGGTTGAAGTTCTTTATAATTTTTGCTTAATTTTATATAATGCTTCATATCAGCAATAACCTCAGGGTCAGTTATTTGTTGACCAATTTCATTATAACGTCTGTAAATTTCTTCTAATTTTTTTAACATTTTTAAAATGTGATTTGTTTTAAAAAAAGCAAATTTATTAAAATATAGGAATATTTAACTAAAAAAATTGTTGCCGGACACTTTTTTGGTATTTATTGAAAATCCCGAAAGGGATTTAATTTTCACCCCGTTAGATAACTAATAAATTAATAAAAAACAATGTTTTAAACTAAATATCTAACGGGGTAAATAACCACAGGTGCAACCTGTGGTATTTAGCTAATCATATTAATATCAATCCTGAAAGGATTGAATAGAAAAATAATTATTATGT
>CAZZDX010000368.1:0-2600 GCA_964653185.1 uncultured Bacteroidales bacterium | reverse complement strand
AAAAAGTTACGAGTAAAGTATCTTCCGAACCACCAATAGCAATGCAGGATATATTTGCAGGTGGAAAATCAGTGCTTCCGATTTCTGTTATCTGTGGTATGGACTCGGCATTATCCACTCTAAATAATCTGCCGGATTGTGTGCCAAAAAATAGTGTTGTCACACCTGAAAGAGCATAAGGCGAAACTTTTATACAAGAATAAGGAACAGTTGAACCTGTATTCATAGGAAGATAATCACCATAAACGCCATCAGGAATTCCTTGGATTCTGCATAATTTATCTTCATAATTTCCGGAAAAACTCATAGCATTTGCATATATAGTGTTATTTTTATAATCATAATCAGCAGGGTTAATAAAAATTCCGCAGGAATAGTCAGAGATACTAGCATAATAACTTTCGTCAACAAATATATAATAGTTATTATCATAATAAGAAGAAATAAAAATATTTGGTTCGTCTTTGTCAAAAAAGCAAAATGCTCCATCACCACCACTAATCATACTATTGATTGATAAATCAACACCTGTATATATAAGGGTTCCATTATCCTGGAGTCCGCCTGATAAATAATTATAATCATCAGTTGGATATATATCACAGGTATAAAATTGTAGTGTGTTATAGTTTCTGTTTCTTTGAAAAAACACAGGTTGGACATCTGTTCCGTTTTCAGTATAAAAGATACCGCCATCAGTAGCAAACAGTATTTTATCAGAAGAATTAGGTCTAAAAATAATAGCATGTTGGTCAGCATGAATATAATCATCTGCTCCTCCGGAATACATCTGAGCCCAATCAGATAACCGTGTCCATGAAGTTCCTGCATTAGTGGTTCTGTTCATGTCTAATCCTCCGGCAAAAAGTATATTAGGGTCATTAGGGTCAACAGCAGCAGTAAGAGCGTGCCAGGCTATGGTAGCCCAGTTACCTGACGGTGTATTTATTTCTGTCCAGGAAACTCCTTTATCATCTGAACGAAGAATATATCTTGCTACAAATGTTCCAAAGCTTTCACTCTGATAGACATTTGTGCCAACAGCAAACACAGCATATATTATATTTTCGTCAGAAGGAGCACATGCAAGCATAACTCTTCCGGGTATATTATATTCAGGTTCAGATTCAATAATAATTTTATAATCCTCATATTTTGTCCAGTAGCCAACAGTTCCACTGTCAGAATATAAAATAACAGAGCCACCGTCTCCATTAATATTTCCAACTGTTCCTACATATATCCTGCCATCAGCACCTATTTCTATATCAGAAGGTGCATAAGACACTGTTAATCCTGTTATTTCAGGCAATACCTGTGTCCAGTTCAATCCATTATCTATTGACCTGTATAAACCATCGCCAGGTATGCTCTGGTGAACCTGTCCCTGATACAGGCCTGAAACAACTCCTGCATAAATTACACTATTGCCATTTTCATTTCTTACCTGTATATCTGTAATATATGCAAAGTCCTCTGTTGAAGACAATAATTCCCATGAACTGCCGGCATCAACGGACTTCCAGATTCCTACACCTCTGCCGGAAGATTCCCTGTAAATTGTTACTGCTGTTTGCGACTCTCCTGTGCCTGCATAAAATATCTGAGGATTATCAGGGTCAGAAGTAATGCAGCTAATAGAAAGATTATCCCAGAAATCATTAACCGGTATCCACAGAGAATCATCATTTGTAATATCATTATTATACCATAAGCCGCCTGTAACACCGCCTGCCCATACTTTTTTATATGTTGTGTCATTAGGGTCAAACATAACAGCACGTGTCCTGCCTCCCATATTAGAGTGTTTTTCGTTCCATTCTATTGAATTTGATTTAGCTCCTGTCAATTTTTGTAAAGCAATTGTTTGTTTATATGCTTTTTTAAGTCGCTCTAAAGGGACACGTCCTAATTTATAATCAATTGTCATAAAGTAATCCCGCAAAGCAGACAAACCGGGGTTATCAGGTTTATTAGTTGATTTTTCTTTACAAAAATCAGGTAATTTCTTATATTTTTTATTTAAGAACATCTCATACTTTTCTCTTTCTGTCATTTCTTTTTCAGGAAGAAAATATAGAAATAAAATCAATAATAACGAGAATGGGATAATAGCCAATTGTAATATTTTATTTGTTTTCATATATATTATTTTTTTTATAATTTTAACACAAATATACATAAAATAAATTTATTACATATAGTCTGCATTATTACTTCGTGAGATCGCTTCGCTAAGTTCATAAATTTTCAGAAAATATATATCATTAGCCCCGTCAGGCAACTGCCTGACGGGGACAGGGATAAGAGCACGATACCCTCTGCGAAATTTGCAAAAATTTCTTTGTAATCCTTGCGCCTCTATTGCGTCTATTGCAGTTAAATTTTCATTCTGTAAATTTCAAAAGGCAACTATATCTCGTTCTAAAAAAAAATTACAGATTAATATTAAAATTCTGATACAAATTTACACTTTAATTTTAATTACTCACTTTGTTCGTGAGATCGCTTCGCTAAGTTCTGAAATTAATTTACTTTTTTTATCCATTTTTCATAATGTAGCAAAAGTAGTTTACACTTTTTAATGATTAAATTTCCCT
>CAZZDX010000367.1:0-2651 GCA_964653185.1 uncultured Bacteroidales bacterium | reverse complement strand
ATGATATATATTTTCTGAAAATTTATGAACTTAACGAACTTAGCGAAGCGAATAACCGATCTCACGAAGTAATTAATCATACTAAAATACTTATATTCACATAAAATGAATAAGACAAAAATATACATATTAATTACAACTCTAAATATTTTTTTAAGTAATTTTGCTAATTATGTTAAAATCATTTCAGGAATTTATTAATAAAGAAAAACTTTTTAATGCTGAGGACAAAATTCTGTTAGCTGTTAGTGGCGGACCTGATTCTGTTGTGATGTGCGAACTTTTTTGTCAATCAGAATATAATTTTGCTATTGCTCATTGCAACTTTCATTTGAGAGGGACAGAATCGGATGATGACGAAAAATTTGTAAAAAATTTATCGGAAAAATATAAAGTTCCTTATTATAATGTTAATTTTAATACTAATGATTATGCAAAAGATAAAAAGATTTCAATTGAGATGGCTGCAAGAGACCTGCGTTATGAATGGTTTGAAGAAGTTTTAAAAAAAGAAAATTACGATTATATTGCAACAGGACATCATCTTGACGACCAGATAGAAACTCTTTTTATCAATCTTTTGAGAGGGACAGGCATTGCCGGATTACACGGCATCCTGCCAAAGCAAAATCATTGTGTCAGACCTCTTTTATTTACATTTCGTAAAGATATTGAAGTATTTATTAAAGAAAATAACCTTTTATACAGGCAAGACAGCTCTAATAAATCATTAAAATTTACAAGAAACAAAATAAGACATATTATCATTCCTGAATTGGAAAAAATTAATCCTGATTTTAAAAAATCAATAACCAACACTATTAAATATATCAAAGGAACTGAAATTATTTACAAAAACTTTGTTGAGCAAAAAAGGAAAGAAATATTTCATATAAAAAATGACAGAATATATATTCCTATTAATGAAATAAAAAAATTAAATCCTGTAAATACATTTCTTTATGAGTTTCTTATGCCTTACAACTTTAATTCATCTGTTGTTGACGATATAATAAAGTCCTTGGATGATATTTCAGGAAAACAGTTTTTTTCTTTTAGTCATCGCTTAATTAAAGACAGAGAAAACCTGATTATCACAAAAAAAACCTCTGATATTAAACTTATACGATATTTTATTAATAAAAATACACTGGTTATTGAAAACCCGATAAAACTTAAAATAACTCGTATAAGATGGATAAAAAATGACAGAAATGTAACAATTTCAGAAGATAAAAATATTGCAAGTATAGATTTTGACAAATTGAAATTTCCTCTGAAAATAAGAAAATGGGAACAAGGTGATTATTTTTATCCTCTGGGCACAAAATGCAAAAAAAAACTAAGTGATTTTTTTATTGACAACAAATTTTCAATAATTGATAAGGAAAATGTTTGGCTGCTTTGTTCAGCAAACAGAATAATCTGGATTATCGGACATAGAATTGATAACAGATTTAAGATTACAAGCAATACAAGGAATATATATCAGATTGAAGTTTGTTAGGCAGGTTTTGTTTGTTAAAAATTAACGTAACATTTTGACCACATTACCTTGTAAGAAAAAATATCAAAATCTGTATCCCAAATTAAAACTAAACGCAACTGATTGATATACTCCATTTGAATGATAACCGCCACTCTCATAGTATTCTATACCCAAACTTAATTTTATTAAAACCCTAAGATTTGCTGTAGGATTATACATAATACCGTTATTTATGAAAACTTTATAATAATAAGGGTAGTATGTTTTAGAGTCATGATAAGGATAGTAATAATCATAATAATAATAATCGTATTTTTTTTGAGCATAACCACCTCTTAATTCGGGACCAACAAAATATCTCCATTTTCCCTGATTTGTCGGGTAATAATTTAAACAAAGACCTGTATATAAAATATCTTTTGGTCTATAAGAGTTTTCATTTTCAATATATCCAAATCCAATAGCTACGGGAATTTCGTAACCAATCATTCCATTAGAAGAAAGCCGTTCATAAGAAAGAGTAACATTTTTGAAGAAAACTAAATCCCCTAAATTATACGATATTATATTTCTTCCATATTCTGATTTATATAAACTGGTATCCTGTGCTTTTGTGTTTATTGTTGAAACAAAAAATAAAACAATTAAAAATAAAGATTTGAATAATTTCATAATAATGTTATTTAAGTGGACTTAATATTTTTATCTATATAAACTATCAAAATAGGTCTAAAATATAAAATTAAATCTATTTAATTAAATAACGAATTTATTTTTAGAATATTATATAAATCTGTATCCCAAATTAAAAACTAAACACATAATGGCTTGTTTATTATATTTGTTTCTTGAAAGAAATGAATTAATAGAAGTCCCCTTAAGTATATTATGGTTCTTCGGTAAAATGTGTGGAAAAAATGTTATAAGGAAATAAGTATATAAAGGAAATAGAGGATATAAGGGATATAAAAAAAATAAGTTATTCAATTTATACCTTATACCTTTATACCTTTATGCCTTTATGCCTTTGTGCCTTTATGCCTTTATGCCTTTATGCCCTTATGCCTTTATGCCTTTATGCCTTTATGCCTTTATGCCTTTATGCCCTTATGCCTTTATGCCTTTATGCCTTTATGCCTTTATGCCTTTATGCCTTTATGCC
>CAZZDX010000366.1:0-2652 GCA_964653185.1 uncultured Bacteroidales bacterium | reverse complement strand
GTTCTGTGCCGGACAAATGTGCTTTAGAAATACTGAATCTGTTGGTCAGGATAATATTTCTGAATTTACTTTATCTAATGTTTCTTCATCTGTAAATATATGGGATGTTACAAATCCTACAGAAATTAAAAAAGTTGATGCATCTTTAAGTGGTAATAATTTAATATTCAGATTACATACTGATTCTTTAAAAGAATTTATAGCGTATGATGGTTCATATTTCCACACACCAAACTTTTTATACAAAGTTGAAAATCAAAATCTGCATTCTTTAGGTCAATATGATATGCTTATTGTCAGTCATCCTAATTTTATTAATGAAGCAAATCAATTAGCAGAACTTCATCGTAATAATGACGGGTTGTCTGTTGTAGTAGTAACGCCACAACAAATTTATAATGAATTTTCATCAGGCATTCAGGATATAACAGCAATAAGGGACTTTGTAAAAATGTTTTTTGACAGAGCCGGAACAGATATTGATAAGATGCCTGAATATTTGCTTTTATTCGGTGATGGTTCTTATGATAATAAAAACAGAGTAGCTGACAATACTAATTTTATTCCTACTTATCAATCAGAAAATTCATTAATAGTTACAGCTTCTTATGTAACAGATGATTATTTTGGCTTACTTGATAATAATGAAGGAGAAAATGCAAATGGAAATCTTGATGTTGGAATTGGAAGATTACCTGTAAAAACAACAGATCAAGCAAGAAATATTGTTAACAAAATAATTCGTTATACAAGTAAATCTAATCTTGGATGTCAAAATGCAGCTTGTTCATCAGTATATGCCAATAGTATCTCTAATTATGCTGACTGGCGTAATATTGTTTGTTTTATAGCCGATGACGAGGATAGTAATTCACATATAGACCAGACAGATGCTTTGGCAACCTTGGTAGATACTAATTATAAGGTCTATAATATTGACAAAATATATTTAGATGCTTATCAGCAACTCTCAACACCTGGCGGGCAACGTTATCCGGAAGTAAATGATGCTATAAATAAAAGAGTAGAAAAAGGTGCATTAATAGTTAATTATACAGGTCATGGAGGAGAACTTGGCTGGACTCACGAACGAGTGTTGGAGGTTTCTGATATTAATGGATGGAACAACTTAAATAATATGCCTGTTTTTTTTACTGCCACTTGTGAATTTAGCCGATTTGACGACCCTGAAAGAACTTCCGCCGGAGAATATGTTATCTTAAACCAAAATGGAGGAGCCATTGCATTACTTACAACAACAAGAATATCTTTTTCAGGGTCTAATTTTGCTATTAATAAAAGTTTTTATAATTATGTATTTAAAAAAATTGATAATAAATTTCCTTGTCTGGGGGATATTATAAAACTTTCAAAAATAGAAAATGCTTCATCGACTAATTTAAAAATGTTTGTCTTACTCGGCGATCCTGCTATACGCCTGACTTATCCTAAATATGACGTTAACACAACATCAATTAATAATTGCTCATCAAAAACAAATTATGATACTATAAGAGCATTATCCAAGGTTACAGTAAGCGGATATGTTCAGAATGACATTGGAAACAAACTTACAGATTTTAATGGTATTATATATCCAACAGTATTTGATAAAGCATCTGTTATAACCACTTTAGCAAACGATCCGACAAGCTATCCAAAAGATTTTTATTTACAAAAAAATATACTTTTCAAAGGTAAAGTGAGTGTTGTAAATGGTGATTTTTTATTTACTTTTGTTGTGCCTAAAGATATTGCATATAATTATGGAATTGGAAAAATTAGCTATTATGCAGTAAATAATGATACAACAAACATATCCGATGCTAATGGATATTATGAAAATATAATTATAGGAGGTTCTAATGATAGTATTGAGCCAGATGACATTGTACCAAATATAAAACTTTATTTAAATGATATAACTTTTATATCTGGAGGAATAACTGATGAGCATCCTTTATTACTGGCTTTTGTCAGCGATTCCAATGGTATAAATACTGTTGGAAATGGCATAGGACACGATATAACAGCTATTCTTGATGATAATACTAAGGGCTCCATTATTTTAAATGATTATTATGAATCTGATTTGGATAATTATAAAAAAGGAGTTGTCAGATATCCTTTTTCAGATTTAAGTGAAGGAAAACATACATTAACATTGAAAATATGGGATGTTTACAATAATTCATCCCAAGCTTATACTGAATTTGTTGTTGTCAAATCTGATGAAGTAGTATTAAAAAATGTATTTAATTATCCTAACCCTTTTACAACAAGCACTTGTTTTCGCTTTGAACATAACCATGCTTGTTCTGACTTAAATGTGCAGATAAAAATATTTTCTATTACAGGAAAACTTGTTCAAACTATTAATAAGACAGTTTCAACAAGCGGATTTATAGCAGAACCTGTTAATTGGGATGGTAAAAATGAATATGGAGCAAGAGTAAGTAAAGGTATTTATATTTATAAATTACAGGTAAATTTGAATACAGGAGAATATGCTGAAGCAACAGGCAAGTTGATTATTTTGTAACCGTTCACAACTTAAAATTATGTCAATCAACTGACGGCTTAAATAATTGAAACCTAATTGACCTAATTGACCTAATTATTCTAATTTCTATCAGGCAACTGCCTGACCAA
>CAZZDX010000365.1:0-2652 GCA_964653185.1 uncultured Bacteroidales bacterium | reverse complement strand
ATCAGGAAAATCCTGAATAGTAGATTTAAAACCTCTCATAAATGTTTTTTGAGTTCCTATATCTACCAAAAATATTGGTTTATTATCATCACTATTAACAATTTCTATTCCTTTTCCATTTCCACCTGCTTTAATCAATAAACCTTTACCATTATCTGCATTATTAATAACAGTTACAGCCCAACTGGTATCAGCATCATGCTCAACGTATAACTTGTTATTAATCCAAGTATATCCGTTACCCATTATATAAAATTTATTATTACCCCCTTCCACAACATTAAAAGCTATTTTTTCACTACTTGGCACAATAGTCAGATTAGCAGAAGGTGTCATAGTATTTATTCCGACAAATTTATCATCACGAACAAAGAATATAGAATTATTGTTTTTGTCAGTAATATTCAAAGAAGATGTTATACTATTATCTCCTTCGCCTTTAATATATAATTTAGAATTGGGATTATTTGTTCCAATCCCAACTTTACCATTATTACGAATACTCAAAGCTTCGTTAACAGTTTGTGGATTAATAAAATACAGTCCTTTATTGTTTACCTTAATATCCCAGTAGTTAGGATTTAATTCTGTTGGTTGTGATGGTACTTGAGAATAAAATTCAATCCTCATTGTTGCAGGTATAGTACTACCATTTTGAATCTCTGGCTCAAAACCTTTTAAATGTAATATTTGTTGTGGCTCTGTTGTCCCAATACCAACTTTTCCTGTCTCACGATATATATTATCTCCATCTATTGTCCAGTCATTGTCATCTAATGAACTCTGCTCTACCCAACTTGCATTTCCGCTTGCATCTGTTTGCAGGATATACCCATCTGCAGCGCCATTTGTCATTTGAAAATCTTTTGTTGTTGTTTTTCCATATACATGTAACTTAGCTTGTGGATTAACTATTCCAATACCAACTTTGCCCTTAAAATAGCTATTACCATCTACATGCAATTTTGCAAGAGGGTCTATAGTTCCAATGCCAACTCTACCCTCATTTTTAGCATTTATTATTGTATGATTGTTATTATCTATACTCTGTATATATAAACGATAATCATTATCTGTATAAATAGAGTTGTCTCCGAAAGCCTCTACTACTATTGAATTACCTATTTTAATTTTATTCTGCACATGCAAGCTATCAAAACTGCTTAATCCTGTTACATTCATATTTCCAATATTAATTGAATCAGCAGTAATTTTATTAATTCCTTTAAGATTTATATTATCAAAGTTAATAGTTCCGCTTGTAGAAGTTATTCTGTCATTTATTCCATCTATTATTATGGAATTGGCAACTTTTACTATACTATCGGCTTTTACTACTTCTGTCTTAACTTCTTTTGTTGCTAAAGTATCAGCATATAATTTTTTTGTCTTTATTTGTTTGGTTTCCAAGGTATCTGCCCTTAATTTTCCACCTACATTAATAATACTGGCAGTTATTGAGCCAGTTGTTTCAAGATTTGTATTCATAAAATCAATAAGTCCGCTTGTAGAAAATATTTTACTGGTTAACCCGTCAATAATTATACTGTTTGTTTTTATCTTATTTGTATTTATAGTATCAAATCCTGCTTTTTGGGCAGATATCTCTTTTGTATTTATTTTTTCAGTAAAAAGTGTATCTGTTTTTGTTATGGCTGTTACTAAAGTATCTGTTTCAAGATTTTCTGATTTTATCCTTTTTATTTCTGCACTTTTTGCTTCAATACTATCAGATTTTGATTTTTGGCTTTCTACTCTTCTGCCTATTATAACTCCGTCATAAACATATAATTTTCCACGTATATTGGCATTTCCGTTTACATCAAGCATTTCCATAGCAGTATCAACACCTATTGCAAGTGTATCTGATTTTATATATTTGGATATGAGTGCATTGCCGGTGAGTGTATCAAATATATCTGTGTTTGTTATTTGTGTATTTATTTTATATGAGCTCCAGAGCGTTGTATCACTTACAATGTTATCATCAATTTCTCTGTGTCCATTAATATTATTAAGATGTTGCCATAAACTAGAAACATTAACATAATCATTACCGTTTGTTAAACTTCCGCTTATTTTAACATTACCTGATATATCTAATTTTTCTGTTGGATTTGTAACACCTATTCCAATATTGCCTGTTGTCAGTAAAAATAAATTGTTTCCTGTTAATTGCCAGTTATTATAGCTAAATGTTCCGTCTCCTCTTAACACCTTTGTGGAATCACCGGGAAACAGAAACTTTTTAATAACTCCATTGTTATCTGCTTTTAAAAGGACAATGCCTGAGCCGGATAAATAATTGTTTCTGATTTTCCCTTTTATTACAGCAGTACTGTCAACTATTAATTTATTTTTTAATCTTGTTACATCATCTACAATTAATCTGTTTTTAAAATGTCCAATGCTATTAACTGTTACTTTATCCTTAAATAATGCAGTGCTGTCAACTATCAGCTTGCTTTTTAATCTTGTTATATCATCTACAATTAATCTGTTTTTGAAGTATCCAATGCCATTAACTGTTACTTTATCCTTAAACAATGCAGTACTGTCAACTATTAATTTATTTTTTAATCTTGTTACATCATCTGCAATTAATCTGTTTTTAAAATGTCCAATGCCATTAACTGTTACTTTATCCTTAAA
>CAZZDX010000364.1:0-2667 GCA_964653185.1 uncultured Bacteroidales bacterium | reverse complement strand
AATAATCAAAATTTAATTTACAAATATATTTAAAAAAAATACATTCGGCAGAACGCGGTTTAGTTCAACGGTTGGAATAAACGTCTGTTTTAATGGCATTTATTTTTTATTAGCCATATTATTTTACTTTATAAGTCAATTTCATTGTGATTGAAGCTGTTTTCTTTTTTGAAGAAGTATTAAATGTTCCTCCCCAGGAATAATTTTCATTAGAATTTTGTCCTGTAATTTGAAATATTCCCATTTTAGCTGAAATTAGATTTCCTATTTCAGCATCTGAGTTTTCTGATATTTTTTCTGCTCTTATTCTTGCATCTGCTGTTGCTTTTGAAATCATTTCAATTTTTAAGTCAGCAAGTTTTGTATAGTAATATCTTGGTGGCTCTGAATAAAACTGAACGCCTTTGTTTAATAATTCAGTGATTTCTCTTGAAATTTTTTCTGCTTTTTCTACTTCTTTGGATTCAATTTGAATGGACTGTGATAATATATAGCCAATAAATATGTTACCTATATATTTTCCCTGATCAGAATATTTTTGTTTGGTTTTTTCTCTTGTTTTTATTGAATTAATAACAATACTATTTGAGTTTATGCCTTTTGAATTCAGATACTCTAATATAATTATTTTGTCGTTTTCCAAATCTAAATATGCTTGTTTTAAGTCCTTATTCTCTTTTTCAAATCTTCCTTGCCAAACTATTAAGTCGGAAGTAAAATCGGCTTTACCTAATCCTGTTACAGAAATTGTTCCTTCTGATTTTGTTCTGTTTAAATAAGCATTTCCTAAAACAATAGCAGCAATTACAATTGCAATTGAGAATACGATTGAGTTTAAATTGTTTTTCATCTTTTGTTATTTTTAAAAAATTATAATAAAAATTTGACCAAATCAATTTAATCCGCCTAAGGCAGATTAATTTTACAAAGATACATTTATTTTTAATTGAAATTAAAAAATAAAAATAATAAAAAGTCAGTTATAACAAAATATCATAAATTTGCATAAGTAAATAAAATATTTATGACTCTGCCTAAGACGGATGACATGCAAACTTTAAACTAAAATGCTTTTAAATATCAATATTGTTACGGAATATCCTTTATGGTTTATTATCTTTTGCCTGATATTAGGATTTTTATATGCTTTTATCCTTTATCACAAAGATAAAAAAAATGATTTTTCCAAAATGCTTTTAAATGTCTTGTCTTTATTTCGTTTTATCTCAATATTTCTTATCTCTTTTTTATTGCTTTCACCTTTATTAAAAACAATCTTTCGTTATGTTGAGAAGCCAATAATAATTGTTGCTCAGGATAATTCTCAATCTGTTGTGATGGGAAAAGATTCTTTATTTTATAAAAACGATTATCCTAATAATATAAAAAAACTTGTTAAAAATTTTAATACAGATTATACTGTAAAAATATACAATTTCGGAGATAAGATATCTGATAAAATCAACTATAAATATACTGACAAACAAACTGATATATCTCAATTATTTGATGAGATTACAACTCGTTATTCAAATTGCAATTTGGGTGCAATTATATTAGCAAGTGACGGAATTTATAATAAAGGAATGAATCCTGTTTATTCTGCAAAAGAAATTAAATCGCCTGTTTATACCATAGCTCTTGGTGATACTAATATTCAAAAAGATATTATCATCAAAAAAATTAATTATAATAAAATTACATATTTAGGTAATAAATTTCCTGTGCAAGTAATTGTAAGAGCTAATAAATGCAAAGGACTTTCAAGTAAAATCAGTATTTCAAAAGAAAATAATATATTATGTTCTAAAAAAATTAATTTTAATACAAATACTTTTATCCAGACATTTAATTTTATGTTAGAGGCAAAAAGCACAGGACTGCAACGATATAAAATAAATTTATCTCCTGTAAAAGATGAGATAAGCTTTAGTAATAACAATGCTAACTTATTTGTTAATGTTATTAACAGTAAACAAAAGATTTTGATTTTGGCAAATTCTGCACATCCTGATGTCTCTGCTTTAAAACAATCAATAGAAAATAATTATAATTACACAGCAGATGCTTTTATTATTGATGATTTTGATAAATCTGTCTCCGGGTATAATCTTGTTATTTTACACCAAATACCTTCAACAAATAATCCTTGTTCACAATTATTATCTTCTCTATCAGAGCTTAAAATTCCTGTGTTATATATTATTGGCTCACAAAGTAATATCAGAGCTTTTAATAATCAAAAGACAGGAATAAATATACCAAACAGTAAATATAATTTTGATGAAGCATTGCCATTTACAAATAATACTTTTACTTTTTTTACATTAAGTAAAGAAACAAAAAAAGTTGTTAACAATTTTCCTCCTTTGCTCAGTCCTTTTGGAAAATATAAAATGCAAAATTTTGCCGACATATTGTTTTATCAAAAGATAGGAGACGTAATTACACAACAACCTTTGATTTTGTTTAGTCCTTCTACTGCTGATAATACTAAAACAGGAGTTATATTAGGCGAAGGCATCTGGAAATGGAGATTAAATGATTATCTGCAACAAAATAATCATAATGCCTTTGATGAAATCATTAATAAAATAGTCCAATATCTGTCTGTTAAAGAAGATAAAGACCATTTTAGAATTACATGTAAAAATGATTTTCCTGAAA
>CAZZDX010000363.1:0-2693 GCA_964653185.1 uncultured Bacteroidales bacterium | reverse complement strand
CTCGCATCTTATTCATTATATTTATTTCTTGAAAGAAATGAATTAATAGAAGTCCCCTTAATCTTTATTTTATTTTTAGCTTCGCTTAGTTCACGGGATAAATTTGCAGAATTTCACATGGTAAACAATTTAACAATTTAACAATTTAACAATTTTAAGTATTTTAGTCATTTCAAATTTTTAACATTTATTATGTGTGGATTTGTTGGTGTATTAAACGGAGACATAAAAAAAAGTGCTGACAGGCAAGTAACAGAATCATTATGTAAATCACTGGTTCATAGAGGTCCTGATGATTTTGGTAGTTTTTCTGATGGTCCTTATGCTGTTTCGCATCAACGTTTGAAGATTATAGACCTTAGCAAAAATGCTAATCAGCCAATGCAAAATGCTGATAAGACCATTTCATTAGTATTTAATGGAGAGATTTATAATTTTAAAGAACTAAAAGCAAAATATTCACTTGCTCAAAAATTCAAATTCAGGTCAAAGACAGACACAGAGGTAATACTTTATCTTTATGAACTTTTAGGAATAAAATTTGTGAACGAACTTAACGGAATGTTTGCAATAGCAATATGGGACAGCACAAAAAAGCAACTTTTTTTGATACGAGACAGATTTGGCATTAAGCCATTGTTTTATACTATATTTAAAAATTCTATATGGTTTGCTTCCGAGATAAAATCTTTGTTAAAAATTCCTAATTTTGAAAGAAAAGTTTGTTTTGAAGCAATACATCATTATTTTAGTTTTGATTATATACCGGATGATCTCACTGGCTTTGAAAGAATAAAAGAGATAAGACCCGGATTTTTGTTAGAAGCAAAGACGGATTCATATATAGAGATAAAAAAAATACAATACTGGAAACCAAAATATGGTGATTATAAACCAAGAAATATTAAGACCGCAATAGATGACATCAGATATTTGATAAAAGAGTCGGTAAAATCTCAATTGATTTCAGATGTTCCTGTTGGAGTGATGCTTTCAGGAGGATTAGATTCCAGCACTATAACGTATATGATGTCTCAAATACAAAACAGTTCGGACTTTCATACTTTTTCAATAGGATTTGATGAGAAATCATTTGATGAATCAAGATATGCTGAAATTGTATCAAAAGATACAGGCACAAAACATCATAATATAAAAATTACACCACAGTCAATAATTGATAATATAGAAAAATGCTTGTTATATATTGATGAGCCTTATGCTGACGGTTCTGCAATTCCTACATATCTGCTTTCACAAAAGGCAAAAGAATATGTTACTGTTTTGCTTTCGGGAGAAGGTGGAGATGAAGTTTTTGCAGGATACGATACTTACAGAGCATATAATGTAAATAAAATTTATAAAAAATTTCCTTATTTTGCTAAAAAATCAATAAAAACGCTTGTTAATCAGTTGCCGTCTTCTTATGCTAAACTCAGTTTTGATTTTAAAGCAAAAAAATTTGTTGACGGCTGTAATTATGATGTGCCTGTAAGCCATTATATGTGGAGAGAAGTGTTTTCTGAAAATGATAAAAGAAAATTACTTGATATATACAAAAATTCGGACTATATGCCTTCATATAAATTATTTGAAGATTGCTTTAATAACATTGACACAAAAGATGAGTTAAATAAATTGTTATATACAGATTTTTCATATCATTTTGCTGATGACCTAATGATTAAGACAGACAGAATGACTATGGCTCATTCTATTGAGGCACGAGTGCCATTTACAGATATAAAATTGTTTAATTATCTATCTAATTTATCAGGAGAAACAAAACTTTATCATAATAATTCAAAATATCTTTTAAAACAAGCAATGGAACCATTTTTGCCAAGACAAATTATAAGAAAGAAAAAGATAGGATTAGAGATTCCTTATTCTAAATGGTTCTTAAATGAATTAAAAGAACTTCTGTTAGATAATTTATCTTTATCAGTTCTTAAAAAAGTTCCTTTTATAAATGCTGACTATGTCCAACAGCTTATAAATGAGCATTTTAATCATAAGGCAGACCGCTGCAGAGAACTTTGGGGATTGCTTAACTTTGTTATATGGTATAGATTATATTTTATTGATAAAGCATATACTGATTAGTAAAATTTTGAGAATTTTTGTTATTGATTATCATGTAATTTTTAGATACACTAAATTTGCAAAAAAAATATTATCTGTCTTATATTTTCAAACTTTAAACTATATATAAATCATTGAAAAAAAAATTACTGACAATATTCATTATTATCTTATTATCTTTTACAGGATATAGTATTTTTAAATATATATCAAGCATAAAAATATTTGAGCCGGTAACTATATCTGTTAATGGCTTAGACAATAGTGAATTTGACTATATAAAGGTCTATGGTATATCACCAAGAGATAAAATTCTTAAATTAAACAGACCTAACACTTTATATAACAGGAATAGTTACAGTATAAATAGTAATCCCAATAATTTTGTATGGAATAGTTATTATTGTTATTACAAAAAAATAATGCTATGTGCTAATGACAGTATAATTAATAAAATAAAACGTATTGATATTAAAATTGGTAAAACAAACTATATTTATGATAATAAAAAATTTAAACAACAATGGATTAAAGTAAAAAAGCAGTCAAAGACAACAACTTATGAACTTCCTGATAATGTAAGAGGAAATACAGGAATAATTCATAAA
>CAZZDX010000362.1:0-2727 GCA_964653185.1 uncultured Bacteroidales bacterium | reverse complement strand
GTAAATAAAATTTTTAGTCCGCTTCAGCGGACTTCTAATAACATACAAAAATTAAAAAATGCAACATACACACTCACGTATCTGGGTTCATATTATTTGGGCTACAAAAAACCGGAAACGGGTTTTATTTAAAGAAGCAGGTAAACAATTATATAATTTTTTAATGGATAAATCTAAAGATCTCAATATTGAATTTGAACAATTGAATATTCAACCCGAACATTTACATGCTTTAATTGATTTACCTACTAATGTCCTTTTATGTGATTTTATGCAAAATATTAAAGGAAGTTCATCATATTATATAAACGATAATAAAATACTGAAAACAAAATTTTCATGGCAGCGAGGTTACGGAGCTTATTCGGTAAGTGCATCTCAACTGCAAAAGGTGAAAAATTATATAAAAAATCAGACCGAACATCATAAACGAAAAACATTTACAGAGGAATATAATGAATGGAAAAAAGAATATGGTATTTTTGATGATTGAATATAGAAGCCCGCTGAAGCGGGCTGTTGTGCTAGGTTTTATTACATTATTCCACCATACTAAAGTATGGTGCTAATCTGATATGCTTTAAATCAGAATTTTATGGCTTAACTAAATGACATTGGCTTAAAAGGCGGGGCTAATGATATATATATTTTGAAAATTTACGAACTTAGCGAAGCGATTTCACGAAGTAATTATTCAGATAAATGAATATCGGATATATCTTTTAGTTTTTGAATTTGACATTCTATTATATGATCTTCAATTTTTTCAAATAAAAGTAAAGGTTTATTTATTTTGTTTCCTGGCTTAATTAAATTATCCTTGCCTGCATCTTTCCATTTATAAGTTGGTATATTTAGCATTGAAATTAATTTTTGTGAAGTAAAAGGCAAAAACGGCTCACATAAAACTGACAAGTTAGCTGTGATTTGCAGAGAAATATTTAAAATTGTTTTTACTCTTTGAATATTTGTTTTTATCTGTTTCCATGGCTCTGTTTCCGTAAGATATTTATTACCTAAACGGGCTAAGTTCATCATTTCGTTTAAAGCTTCGCGAAAACGATATTTTTCTATGCTTTTACCTATTTTGTCAGGAAACATATTTATTTCTGCTAACACAGATTTATCATAATCTGTTAGTTCTGTGATTTCCGGTATAATTCCGTCAAAATATTTATATGTCATAACAAGTGTCCGATTTACAAAATTTCCAAAAATCGCTACTAACTCATTATTATTTTTTGCCTGAAAATCTTTCCATGTCCAGTCATTATCTTTTGTTTCCGGTGCATTTGCACACAATACATATCTCATGGCATCCTGTTTATTCGGAAAGTCATTCAAATATTCATTTAACCATACAGCCCAGTTGCGCGAAGTTGATATTTTGTTGCCTTCTAAGTTTAAAAATTCGTTGGCAGGAACATTTTGCGGTAAAATATACGTGCCTTCAGATTTTAATATACAGGGAAAAATAATACAATGAAATACGATATTATCTTTACCAATAAAATGGATTAATTTTGTTTCTTTATCTTTCCAGTAAATTTTCCAGTCCTTGGAATTTTGTTTAGCCCATTCTTTTGTCGCTGATATATAACCTATTGGAGCATCAAACCATACATAAAGAACTTTTCCTTTAGCATTTTCAAGAGGAACTTTAATGCCCCAGTCCAAATCACGGGTAATGGCTCTTGGTTGTAAGCCCTGGTCTAACCATGATTTACATTGACCATAGACATTGTTTTTCCAGTCATTTTTATGTTCTTTTATAATCCATTCATTTAGCCATTTTTCATATTTATTTAAAGGCAAAAACCAGTGTTTTGTTTCTTTTAATACAGGTTTATTACCACTAATTGTTGACTTTGGATTTATCAGGTCTGTAGCATTTAGAGAAGTGCCGCATTTTTCGCACTGGTCGCCATAAGCTTTTTCATATCCGCAATGCGGACAAATGCCTGTTATATATCTGTCAGGTAGAAATTGTTTGTTTTCTTTATCGTAAAATTGTTTTGTGGTCTTTTCTATGAAAACATCTTTTTTATATAGATTCATAAAAATTTCAGAAGCTGTTTCATGATGGATTTTTGATGATGTCCGTGAGTAAATATCAAAAGATATTCCAAATTCCTCAAAAGATTTTTTTATGATATTATGAAATTTGTCAACAAGTTGCTTGGGAGTGATACCTTCTTGTTTTGCTTTTATTGTGATAGGGACACCATGCTCATCAGAGCCACATACAAATAATACATCTTTTTTGTTTGAACGTAAGTAGCGCACATAAATATCAGCAGGCAAATATGCACCTGCCAAATGTCCAATATGGACAGGACCATTTGCATAAGGCAAAGCAGAAGTAACTGTATATCTTTTGAATTTACTTTTTTCCATTGAGTTTTTTTTAATTATAAAATGTAAATAAAAATAGTATTGATATTAAATTATACTTCAAGCAGTTAAAATTTTAACTTTACAAATTACTCCCTCTCTACTAGTAGAGAGGGTTGGGGTGAGTAAATAAAAAATAAAAAAGTTAAAATTTTAACCATTTACAGTATAAGATGTAAAATTAACAATTTATTCGTATAATATATATAATCATTAAATAGTATATTTGCAAATTGCAATTTTAATTACAAGAAATATAAATTTGTTAATTATTTAGAGTTTGTTCATAATGTCGGTTTTATATTTTTATAAAAAACCGTTAAAACGGTTACT
>CAZZDX010000361.1:0-2731 GCA_964653185.1 uncultured Bacteroidales bacterium | reverse complement strand
CTGACCCAAATCAATTATTAGTTGTGTTGGACCATAATGCTCCGCCAACAAATGCCAAATTAGCAAATCAATATCAGGAGATAAGAAATTTTGTAAAATATCAGGGCATAAAAAAATTTTATGATACAGGCATGGGAATTTGTCATCAACTGATGGCAAATCATGCTAAACCGGGAATGCTGATTGCAGGAAGCGACAGTCATACATGCACAGCCGGAGCATTTAATGCTTTGGCTGTTGGCATTGACAGAACAGAATCTGCCGGCTTATGGAAAAGAGAAGAGACATGGTTTCGCGTGCCTGAATCTATTAAAATTACTCTTAAAGGAAAATTAAATAAAGGAGTATATGCAAAAGATATTTCTCTCTGGATAATCGGTATGCTCGGCTCTGCCGGCGCTAACTATATGTCAATAGAATATCATGGACAAGGAGTAGAAACATTAACTATTGCACAACGAATGACCTTAGCCAATCTTGCTTCTGAAATGGGAGCAAAAAATGCTGTGTTCCCTCCTGACAAAATATTAGCCAATTATTATGGAAAAGATGAAATTTCCGGAGTATGGGCTGACCATGATGCAGAATATTTTAAAGAAATAGAAATTAACTTAAATGATATCTTTCCGTTAATTGCTACTCCACATCATGTTGATAATGTAAAAGCGGTCTCAGAGGTTCAGGGTACAAAAGTAAATCAGGGATTTCTTGGAACCTGCACAAATGGTCGTTTAGAGGACTTACGTATTGCAGCTGAAATTCTTGATAATAAAAAAATAGCTGACGGGTTCCAGCTAATTGTAACTCCGGCTTCTAAAGATATATATCTTCAAGCCATTGAACAGGGAATAATCTCTAAACTGATGAAAGCAGGGGCAACAATACTCTCTGCATCTTGCGGACCTTGTCTGGGATTAGGGCAAGGCATTCCTGCTGATAGCTTTAATGTTATTTCTACTGCTAACAGAAATTTTCTTGGAAGAATGGGAAACAAAAATGCCAGCATATATTTAGCTTCACCGGCTTGTGTTGCTTATTCTGCTATTAAAGGTGAAATAACTGACCCAAGAGGAATACAGTATGATGATAAATTTCCTTTTTCTAAAAAACAAACTTCAAGTGTTGAAATAAAAAAAAATGATAATCGTAAAGCAAATGGCATCTGGAACTATAAAGATATTGATGATTTGAATACAGACCAGATGTTTGCAGGTAATCTGACATATAATATATTAAGTTCAGATGCAGAAGCTATTATGCCTTATTTATTTAAGGGCTTTGATGAAAATTTTGCAGAAAACCTGCAAAAAAATGATATTATTATAGCAGGCAATAATTTTGGTTGTGGCAGCTCACGCGAACATCCTGCTGTTGGATTGTCTTATGCTGGCGTTAAAGCTGTTATTGTTAAATCTGTTAATAGAATATTTTTTCGCTCTTCTGTCAATCAGGGTTTGCCTGTAATTATACTTCCTCAAGCTGTTGATGCTTTTAAACAGGGAGATAAAATAAATATAAACTTTGAAAAAGGTATTATAAATATTAATGATAAAACATTTAATTTTGCTCCGCTCCCGAATAAACTAATGGAAATTTTTAAAGCAAAAGGACTTGTGAACTTTATTAAAAAAAGTAAGTGATTTTTTATAATTAACCCACGACTTAAGTCGTGGGCTAATGAAACCTAATAATATAAAATAACCGTTTCAACGGTTTACCAGCGACTTTATGAATATAAATTCAACCTAATTTATTATGCTTGACAATATTGACATTAAGAATATTTTGTTTCTTGATATAGAGACAGTTCCAATGTGTGCTGAATATGAACAACTTTCAGATAGATTTAAAAAATTATGGAATAAAAAATCTGAGCGATTAGCAAAAAAAGAAGATGATACTCCTGAAAAACTTTTTGAAAGAGCAGGAATATATTCAGAATTTGGTCGGATAATATGTATATCTGTTGGCTTTGTTAAAGATAATAAGTTGAGATTAAAATCATTTTATAGTCATAATGAAAAAGAACTACTTACAGATTTTATATCTTTATGTAATAATTATTATAACAAAGAAAAAAATCTGTTGTGTGGACATAATGCCAAAGAATTTGATTTTCCTTATATTGCAAGAAGAATACTTGTGAACAACCTGAAAATACCTGATATTCTGAATATTGCAGGTAAAAAGCCATGGCAAGTAGCCCATCTTGATACAATGCATTTATGGAGATTTGGAGATTACAAAAACTATACTTCTTTGGAACTGCTTACTGCTATCTTTGATATACCAACACCAAAAGATGATATTGACGGAAGTCAGGTAGCAAATGTTTACTGGAAAGAAAATGATATTGAACGTATAGCAAGATATTGTGAAAAAGATGTTACGGCTGTTGTTCAACTATTCCTTAAATATCAGGATAAACCATTGATGAAGCCAGAAGATATAGTTATTACATGAAACATCCATGACTGGATAATTAAAAATTATAAAAGACACACACTTGTGCTGAACTTGTTGAAGTAAAGGAATGATTATATATGCTATTAGCTATTGGCTGTTAGATATTAAAAAAAATAATAGCCAAAAGCCCGAAGTGATTGAAAATCAACCAATTACGAAAATATAAACAGATGAAAATTTGTATTTATTAAGGTGTTTCTAATATTTGAAAAAAAAAGTAACCGTTCACAACTTAAAATTATATCAATCAACTGACGGCTTAAAT
>CAZZDX010000360.1:0-2732 GCA_964653185.1 uncultured Bacteroidales bacterium | reverse complement strand
AAAAGAAAAATGAGATATTTAATTTTAATATTATTTATAAATATAGTAAATATTAATTTATTTGCTCAGGATAGTTTAAAAAGCATAAAAGAAACTAAACTTTTGTTAAAATATTCACCATTTAGTTTATTTGGGGACTATATGACACCAAGCACAGGAATACAAATAGGTGCTGAATTTATGATTGCAAAAAAATGGAGTATACAACAAGATTTTGATTATATATATAAATTAAAAAATAAAGATACAACTTCCTGGACTTTTCCTTTTTATTTTACTATAAAAACTCTTAAGGGATTTCGGACAGATACAGAAATAAAATATTATTTAGGAGAAAAAAGTTTATATGGTTTTTATACATCATTACATATTTTGTATCAATATACTGAAGCAACAAAAAATTTAAAATATTACTGCAAGAATGATTATACTGTATATAAAAATATAATAGGAATTCATGGTAAAATAGGATATCAGGTGATAATAGGCAAAAAGACAGGTCTTGTAATTGATATGGCTATTGGACCGGGAATAAGATTTTTAAAAACAAAAACCTTTAATTATGATTTACCAAAAAACAGAATTAGTGAAAATGTTAGATCTACCTTTTATCCTTATGACGATTGTGGATATGAAATTGATCATCGTTTTATAACACGGTTAAGTTTTTCAGGTAGTCTTAAAATAGGTTTTGCTATTTAAATAAAATTTGATATATTATTATAATTACAATATAATGAAAAAAATAACAAAAATATTAATATTTTTATCTGTTATTTCTGTTATTATCATGTGTTCTCGTGAAGAAGGTGATTATGAGTATGATGTAGAAATTTATTTTTGTTTGCCACCCCCATATGGTGTTAATGAAGTTGTTATGATTAAAAATAATGATACTGTTGAATACACAAAAGAATTTGCCCATGTATTAGGACTAGGACGTTGTAACTCGTTTAGGGAAACACAAATAAAATTTGATTATAATTATTATAGGATAGAGGATAATTATTATTATATAAATTATAAACATGTGTTACCTTTAGAACGATTATTATTTAATGGCACTAATTGTTATTCTTTATCTTTTTGTTCTAAAGATACTAATAATTATGAATATATAACACATGGCGAATTGAGTTTTAAAGATTATGACATTTATTCAGACATTTGTAAAAATAAAATTGACTATTTTTTAATAAATAATTCAAATAACAAAATAATTATAACAAAATATGAAGAAATTGGCGGCTTAATTGAGGGTTCATTTAACGGAACTTTTTTACATAAAAATGATACAATTTCAGATACTCTAAATATTAATTGCAATTTTACTGCAATTAGATGGGACTTTTGTGGCTACTTTTATTAATAAAATATAAATGCAAAATGAAAAATACTTTTAATAAACTATTTAAAATAATTCTCTTTGGTTTTTTAAGTTTTAATATTATACCTGTAAATAGTCAAATAAGCACTATTATACAGAATGCTGGTTATTCTGATCGTCTTCCTCCTACAACTCCAATTCCTGATTGTGATTGTGATGAAGGAGGAATTTGTCATTGGGTTTGTGCAGGCAGCCCTGTTTTAACAACTGGTATATTTGTTAAAGAATGTATTAATGTAACTGAACAGGGAGTTATTACCACTAGTGATATTCCACCATATTATCAAACTTATGATCCTACTTGTCCTAATAGTGATATTATTAACTCATTAACTTAAAAAGAAAAATGAGATATTTAATTTTAATATTATTTATAAATATAGTAAATATTAATTTATTTGCCCAGAATTTAACAGATAGCATTAATCCTAATACTAAATTTAGAAAAAATGCTGTTTTTGTTGAAATAGGGGGAAGTAGTCTCCAAGGTTTTAGTATTAATTATAACAGAACATTTATTAAAAAAGGGAAAAATTTACTAAATGGAAGTATTGGCACAGGTCTTAATTTTTTTAGTGCTAAAGAATTTTGGCCTGTATATACAGCAAGATTATCAGTTTCTATTAACCAAGTTGAAATAGGGATAGATATTATAAGTATTATAGATCGTATTATTAATGGTAAAGATGCATTTTTAGGAATTCCAATATTAGGATTCAAATATCAAAAAAAATTTTTATTCAGAGCTAGTTTTACTCCACTTTTAATGCTAGAAGGTGAGGAATGGGATGGTCTTCCTTGTTGCTGTGGAATGTGCTTTCTTCCTTTTTTTGGTTTAAGCTTTGGTTATTGCTTTTAAAATATATTAATAATTACAAATAGTTAAAAAAAATAGTTAAAAAAAAAAAGATGAAAATAAAAATCGCAAAAATCAATAAATTGTTTAGGTATATAATTTTATTTTTTATATGTTATTATAGCATAAATGCGAATAGCCAAATAAGTAATCTGATACCGGAAAACAAATTACCGCCCAAAACTTCTATTTATCCGGATGGTGGATATACTCATTGGATCCGTGCAGGTACTATAATTTTAAAAACTGAAAATAAAATATATGTTAATGAATGTATTAATGTATTAAATCACGGATTAATAAATGATGGTGTAACAGATAATTCCAATGCACTGATAAATATTATTAATAAAATTGATAATACTGCTGTAAAATACACAATAATATATTTCCCGGCAGGATCTTATTTATTTAAAGAACAAATAAATATAAATAATCACTACTGACCGACTAAATTTTAAATAAAGGGGTACTTCCAAATGGTTTCCC
>CAZZDX010000359.1:0-2766 GCA_964653185.1 uncultured Bacteroidales bacterium | reverse complement strand
TAGAGACGTTGCATGCAACGTCTCTACATATTTTTGTGTCTCGTCTTTATATATTTCCTGTATCTTGTTTTTACAACATCAAAAAAACATTATCTCTATATTATTTTAAATTGTCAGCTTTTCCAAAGTTCAAAACTTTGGAAAAGCTTTTTCTTATTGGTATTGAAATTATGAGACCCACAAGGTTTTTAAAAACCTTGCGGGTCTTAAATTGATAAAATCTTACTGAGCAAGATATAAATTATTTTGGCATATAATTTTCATAAAGTATTCTGTTTATGATAGAGCGTCCAAGTGTTATTTCGTCAGTATATTCAAGTTCATCGCCAATAGAAATGCCTCTTGCAATAGTAGTAAATTTTATGTCAAGATATTTAAGTTTTTTATAAACATAAAACGTTGTTGTATCGCCTTCTATGGTAGTGTTTAAAGCCATAATAACTTCTTTTATGTTGTTTTTTTCAACTCTTTTTATAAGTGATTGAATGTTAATATCATCAGGACTTATGCCTTCAATAGGAGATATTATTCCTCCTAAAATGTGATAAATTCCATTATATTGATTTGTGTTTTCAATAGCCATAACATCTCTTATATCTTCTGTAACGCAAATAACAGAATGATCTCGTTTTGTATTAGAACATATATTACAAATATCAGAGTCGGATATATTATGGCAATATTTGCAATAATTAATTTCTTTGCGCATCTTTATTATTGTATTTCCAAAGTTTTCTATTTCTGAAACATCTTGTTTTAACAGGTATAATGCAAGATGCAAAGCTGTCTTTTTGCCAATGCCCGGTAATTTGGCAAGTTCATTTACAGCATTTTCAATTAGTTTTGATGGATAATTAATCATTTGTTATATTTTTATTTAAAATCGTTACAATCTTTCAATCTTTTCAATCTTTTCAATCTTTCCAATCTTTCCAATCTTTCCAATCTTGAGTCCACTCCGAAAAGTCAAAATTGCGTCATTCCGAAACTTTTTTTACTTTTGTTTTTTTTGCAAATTTATAAAATTAGTTTAAAATATCTATTAAATGTCGGCTCAGTATATATTACTTTGTTTTTTAGCATATACGGTTTTATTGTTTGTGGTAATGTGGTTTACCACAAGGAAATCAAATAATGAGGCATTTTTTATTGGCAACAGGTCATCTATCTGGTATGTTGTTGCTTATGGAATGATAGGCGCTTCTCTTTCAGGTGTTACATTTATTTCTGTTCCGGGTTGGGTAGGGGATACCCAGTTTTCTTATATGATGATGGTGTTTGGATTTTTTGCAGGATATTTATTTATTGCTACTGTATTAATGCCTGTATATTATAAATTAAAATTAACATCTATTTATACATATCTTGATAAACGTTTGGGTAGAAGTTCTTATAAAACAGGAGCATTATTTTTTTTAATATCAAGAGTGATAGGAGCTTCCTTTCGTATGTTCATTGTTGTCAATGTTTTACAAATTTTTGTTTTTAACAGCTTGGGTGTCCCTTTTTGGATTACAGTTACCATTTTTATAATTATTATTATATTATATACTTTTAAAGGTGGTATAAAAACAATTGTATGGACAGATTCCTTGCAGACAACATTTATGCTTCTTGCTGTGGTATTATCAATAGTTTTAATTGGCAGGGAACTGAATATGAATTTTTCGGACTTGGTCAGCTCTGTTTCTAAAAGCAGTTATTCAGAAATGTTTTTTTCTGACTGGAATGATAAACGTTTTTTCTTAAAACAATTTTTAAGTGGAGCATTTATTTCAATTGTTATGACCGGACTGGATCAAGATATGATGCAAAAAAATCTGAGCTGTCGTAATATAAATGATGCAAAAAAGAATATGTTTTGGTTTAGCATTGTACTTATTATTGTTAATTTTGTTTTTTTATTTTTAGGTGCTATATTATTTATTTTTGCAAAACAAAAAGGTATTGAAATACCTTTAAAGACAGACGATTTATTTCCAATAATTGCTTTAAAATATTTAGGACCATTTGCAGGTATTGTTTTTATTATTGGATTGATTTCTGCTGCATATTCAAGTGCTGACAGTGCTTTAACTGCTCTTACAACTTCCTTTTGTATTGATTTTTTAGGATTTAAAGAAAAAAAATATTTAACAGAAAAAAAGAAAGAAAAAACAAGATATATAGTTCACTTATTTTTTGCCGCTTTGTTATTATTAGTTATCATTGGCTTTGGAATGATAAATAATAAAGCCATTATTGATGAATTATATACAGTTGCAGGTTATACTTACGGACCTTTGCTCGGATTATTTTCTTTTGGCTTGTTTACAAAATTTAATATTAAAGATAAATTTGTCCCTGTTGTTTGTATATTATCACCGGTTATTTGCTATTTTTTAAGTGCCAACTCTGAAAATTTGTTTAACGGTTATAAATTTGGCTTTGAACTATTGATTGTAAATGGAATTATTACATTTTTAGGATTAATTTTACTTTGTAAAAAGAAAAGTTGAGCCATTTAACAATGAAATTTAATAATTTTAAGTATTTTAGTCATTTTAAATTTTAAGTATTTTTGTAACCGTTCACACTCTATTTTTTATAATTAGATTTAGACGATTAAGAAAAAAAATTACCAACATTGTTGTCTATAATATAAATTTCTAATTGCTCTAATTACTCTAATTGACCTAAACAAGCCCTAATTTCCAATGTCTAAATTGGGACATTGGTCATTATTTTGGTCATTTTGCATTGGGTATTGGTCATTTTTTAGGTCAA
>CAZZDX010000358.1:0-2790 GCA_964653185.1 uncultured Bacteroidales bacterium | reverse complement strand
AAATGCGGGATTTACAACGGAATTTGCAATCAGTAGCCCCTTAGGTTTGCAAATTAAATTTTATTAAATATTTATAATGGTGTAAATCTTATGAAAAAACTTCCAGCAAAAACAGTTGAACGTTTAACTCAATACAGAAGAATATTAATGCACTGCATGGAAGGAAATTGTTTATCAAAAAACACAAAAAATGTTTATTCATACGAAATTGCTTCCTTAATGCATATAAACCCTGTTCATATAAGAAGAGATTTAATGCTATTAGGATTATCAGGAAATAAAAATAAAGGATATAATATTAAATATCTTATAGATTCAATAGGGAATATTTTAAATATTAATAAACAAAAAGTCGCTATTATTGGCGTTGGCAATTTAGGAAGAGCATTTATCAATTATTTTAATTCATCAAAACAAACAGATTTTTCTATTGTTGCAGCATTTGATAATAATATTAAAAAAATTAATAAAACTATACTTGAAATATCTTGTTATGATATAAATGAATTGTCAAAAATTATAGAAAAAGAAAATATATCCATTTGTATTTTAACTGTTCCACCTGTTGCAGCCAAAAAAATTGCTGATATATTAGTTAATACCAAAATTAGAGGTATATTGAATTATACGACTATTCCTCTTAAAATCCCTTCAAATATTCATCTTGAAGAATATGATATTATTACTTCTTTAGAAAAAACATCTTATTATTTAAGTGATAAATCGTAAAGTTTACTTTCCCGATAAATATTCCGATAATTACGAAAGTTCAGAAATTAATTACTAAATTTGCAATATATAGTTATTGAGCGAAACCGAAATAAAAATGAAAACAAAATTATTCTTTTTCTTTATGCCTGTTGTCTTATGCCTGAGCATAAAAAGTGCAAATGCACAAACATGGAGTGCGCTTGGTCCCGGTTTGGATTATGAAGTAAATACATTTGCAGTTTATAATGGAGATTTATATGCCGGCAGTGATGGAATATATAAATGGACAGATACTAACTGGACATCATTTAATACAGGGACAAATACTTTAGGCGGAGGAATTATCTATAGTTTATGTGTCAGTAATGGTAATAACTTTTATGCCGGTGGTGCAGGTTTTTTTGTACTTACTCCTGATGGCAATTGGTATAATTATATAGGCAGATGGGATGGCAATAAGTGGACTACTGTTGGCTCCGGATTAGGAAATGATGGCTGGGGTATGGGTAGTGATGTTTTTGCATTAGCTTCATACAATGGAGAATTATATGCCGGAGGAAATTTTGGTACAGCAGGAGGCGATCCTATTAATCAGCAAGAAGTTTATTATATAGCAAATTTTGCAGGAACCGTATGTTGCTGGAATCCTGTCGGAAGCGGAATGGATGACAAGGTAAATGTGCTGACAACAGATACGGTAAATAATTTTTTGTATGCAGGTGGTTATTTTATTACAGCAGGAGGAATAACAGTAAATTATATTGCAAAGTGGGATGGAACTAACTGGTCGGCTCTTGGAACAGGAACAGATGGTAAAGTTACAGCTCTGTGTATCCATAATGGTGAATTATATGCAGGTGGAGCATTCACTATTGCAGGAGGAGTATCTGCAAAAAATATAGCCAAATGGAATGGCAGTTCATGGCAAGCACTTGGAAATGGAGTTGACGGACAGGTATATTGTTTATCTTCTTATAAAGGAAATTTGTATGCAGGCGGATATAATCTTTTTTTGTCTGAAGATTATAAATATATCGCTAAATGGGATGGGACAACATGGTCTGCTTTAGGTTCAGGAGTAAATGACTATGTTAATTCATTTATCATTTTTGATGATGATTTATATGTTGGAGGTGCTTTTACAAATGCAGGTGGAATTCCTGTAAATCATATAGCCAAATGGACACCTGCCAATGTAATAGAGGAAAATTCTATAAATAATACAGTAAATATTTATCCTAATCCCGGCAATGGAAAGTTATCTGTAATCTCTAAAAATACCTCTGTAATGTATGAAGTTGAAATATACAACATACTTGGAAAAAAAATTTATAATACACAATTCTCCGGTAAAACAGAAATTGATTTAAGCAAAGAAGCAAAAGGAGTTTATTTTTACACTTTAAGAAGCAGAAAAGAAATTCTCGCAACAGGAAAATTAATTGTAGAATAAAGAATTACAATTCATATAACCACGTACTGTGATGTGCATGCCTGGTAATGAAATAGATACTCGTTTTTTTTGTTATATCATGTCTGTCCTACAAATTTGTCATACTAGTTTTTTTCTCCTGTGGTTTTTACTTTTACATTTTCTTCTGCAATTGTCTTGTCAATCACTGATTTTAATTCCAGTAATTCTGTCTCGTTGAAACTGCTTGTTGTTTTCCACTTGTCATCTTTCTTGTAAATTTTTTCTACTTGAAAATTTTTCCATATCCCGTTTTTGCCTTTGTTTTCCCAAACTGTTACCTTTGCTGATCCTACTTGGTAAGTCGCTTTAGGTTTATGTTTGTCTTGTTTTGTTTTGGTCATGTCTTGAGCGTAACTTGTAAAAGCAAAGAACGCAAGTAAGAAAGTCGTAATAGCCAGTGTTTTCATTTTCTTTTAGTTTTATTTTAGTTTATAAAATTAGTATTTAATTTTAAATGGTTTACAATTCCTTTATAACCTTACCTTTGGTAAATATTGGTAAACAATATTTTTCCTGCAAATATATAATTTTTTATTATAAATCATCAAATGGGGTTTAAAGGACATTTTTAATGCTTAAATTTTCTAAAAGGCTTATTATTGTAG
>CAZZDX010000357.1:0-2792 GCA_964653185.1 uncultured Bacteroidales bacterium | reverse complement strand
CACCATACTGAAGTATGGTGCTAATCTGATATTTAAAATATTATCCCTTAACTAAATGACATTACGTTAGAATGAGGCATTAATAATATTCCTAAAATGACACGTTAATTTGTTATTTTATTGTTATATGCTTTTTTAAAACATCAAACTTAAAACTTAATTGTGGAAACTTCAGAAATATTAAAAAAAGTAAGAAAAATAGAGATAAAAACCCGTGGACTATCTAACCAGATATTCTCAGGACACTATCATAGTGCTTTTAAAGGCAGAGGAATGGCTTTTAGTGAAGTAAGAGAATATCAATATGGCGATGATATACGTTCTGTTGACTGGAACGTAACAGCACGACTTAACAATCCTTATGTTAAAATTTTTGAAGAAGAACGCGAACTTACTGTAATGCTTTTAATTGATGTCAGCGGCTCAAACCAATTCGGCACTCAAAAACAACTGAAACAAGAGCTTATTACTGAGATATCTGCTGTGCTGGCTTTCTCTGCTATACACAACAATGATAAAGTAGGCGTTATACTGTTTAGTAATAAAATTGAAAAATTTATACCACCTCAAAAAGGAACTAAACATATATTACGAATAATTAGTGAACTGATAAATTTTAAATCTGAAAATAAAGAAACAAATATAACAGAAGCTTTGCGTTATCTTACTAATGCTATAAAAAAACGCTCTACTGCTTTTCTTATATCCGACTTTATTGACAAAGGATTTGACGATGCCATTAAAATATGTAATAAAAAACACGACCTTATTGCTGTAAAAATATTTGACAAAAGAGAAACACAATTACCTAACATTGGACTTGTAAAATTTAAAGATGCAGAAACAGGTAAAATATCATGGATAGATACTTCAAGCTCTAATATACGCAAGAATTATAACAAATGGTGGATACAAAATGAAAAATATTTAAAAACTTTATTTATAAAATCTGGCGTTGATGTTGCAAACATTAATACTAATCAGGATTATATCAAATCTTTGGTAAATCTCTTTAAAAAAAGAGAAAGCAGATTTTAAAGGCTCTTCGGTATTTTTTATGGATAAAGAAATATGTTAGGTGTATATGTATATAAGGTATAAAGGTATAAGGGTATAAATTGAATAACTTATTTTTTTATATCCCTTATTTCCCCTATTTCCTCTATATATTTATTTCCTTATAACATTTTCCCCACACATTTTACCGAAGAACCATTTTCCTATTTTTATGGTTCTAACACAAATTTAATGGAAAAAATGTTATGAATTATGAGTTATGAAATTCGAAATACTTAAAATTTAAAATGCCTAATCAGGTGATTGCCTGATAAAATTTAGAAGGCAATTATTAAATTACGAATTACAGATTATGAACTTTGAACTTTGAACTTTGAACTTTGTGCTTGATACTTGTGTCTTGATACTTGTGTCTTGATACTGAAAAATTATGAATTATGAGAAATATTTTATTCGTCTTTAATTCGTATATTCGTGGCTATTTCTACAATAATAATCCTATTAAAATAACAGTATGATAACTTTTTTATTAATTTACATACAACAATGAACTTTAAACACTATATATTCAAAACAAACTATAAAATAAAACTATTCTTAATAATTTTATTTTTAGGTTTTATAAATTTATCATACTCACAAGATATAAAAGCAACAGCAGAATTAGATACCAATTCAATACTTATTGGTGACCAAGTTAATCTTAATATTAAATTAAAATGCCCTGTATCAACAAAAATTATATGGACTGCACTCTATGATACAATAACAAATGAAATTGAGATAATAAAAAAATCAAAAATTGATACAATATTCTCAAAAGATAAAAAACAGATAAATCTTTCTCAAACATTGATTATTACTTCTTTTGACTCCGGATATTATGTAATACCTGCTTTCCAATTTATTTATGATAAAATAAATGATACGACTTTTAAAATAGCAAAAACAAATCCTTTGTTTTTAAATGTCCAAACAATCCCTGTTGATACAACCAAAGCCATTAAAGATATAAAACCACCTTTAAAAGCACCTGTTACTTTCAGAGAAGTATTACCTTATATATTAACTGGCATTGCTGTTGCTATAATCATATTATTAATAATATATTACATAAAAAAAAGAAAAAAGAAACAACCTCTTTTTCAATTACATAAAAAACCAAAATTACTTCCACACAAAATAGCTTTGGATGCCTTAGAAAAATTACGAATTAAAAAATTATGGCAAAAAAATAAAATAAAAGAATATCATTCTGAATTAACTCAGATTATAAGAACTTATATTAAACAACGTTTTAATATTAATGCACTTGAAATGACAAGTGATGAAATATTACATTCTTTTAAAAAAACTGACATAAAAAATGAAGAAATAGATAATAAATTAAAACAAACATTAGCACTTGCTGATTTGGTAAAATTTGCCAAAGAAAACCCTTTGCCTGACGAAAACGATAAAAGTATGAACAATGCTATTGATTTTGTGAAAAAAACTATTATCTCTATTGAAGAAACTTCAAAAGAAATATCCATTGATAAGTAAATACTGAAGAAAATTATGAATTATAAAAAACAGTCGGCAGTCATCAGTTGGCAAATGGAACATTTTCCGATTTTTTATCGGAATTTTCAACCGTATTTATCGGGAAAAAAGCAACAACAACTGAATATCAAACATTAAACCTTGTGCCTTGAACTTTGAACTTGATATTAATATCTTGTAACCGTTCACAACTAAAAATTATATCCATCAACTAACGGCTTAAATGATTG
>CAZZDX010000356.1:0-2801 GCA_964653185.1 uncultured Bacteroidales bacterium | reverse complement strand
GATATATTTTTAATTTTAATTTGTTCATTGTATGTACCATTTGCTATATTAAAATATATAGTTCCGTCAATGCCTGGTCCCTGGTAATAGCAATTATCATCATTACGTGTGCCGTCTAATAAATCAGAAACTGCATCAGAAATTGTCTGGTAATTATTGCAGCTTGCAGCTAATCCGGGATTAATAGTATAAGTTCCTTGAAATGCACCTGAGCAATTAGTTGATATGCCTTGAGCGGCTATATTTTTTGTTGTTGCACCGGTGCTGGAACAAGCCACATTGCCATTATGAGAGCCGGCAGAGACAGGATTGTATCTAACTTCAATAGTTGTTAAAGAAATAGTACCACCGCTCTGTGTTAAGGTAACACTACTTGACCATGGTCCAACGCCCTGCTCCTGAACCTGAAAATGAGCTGGTGGTGTTACTAATATATCATTAGTTAAATTACTGCCTTCAACAGTAAAAGTTTGTGCAGAAGTAGGAGTTCCCACAGAAGTTTCGTAAGGTGTAAGAGTGCCAACAACAGTAATAGTCGGACCTGATGCAGTTCCAATCTCATGTGCGCCGATAGTTGGCGGATTTGGTCGTGCAGTGCCATCAATATCATCAGTAATATCCGCTATATTTATACCTTCACCTTCCATGCTGCTGTTGCCTATGTGCAGGTTACCATTAGCAGCATCGGTATATGAAGGGTCAAGGTTAAGTGAATTGGTTTCCCCGGATGCTGTTGTCCATGCGGTCATATCAGTTTTAGCACCTGACCAATATCCTAAATTAGTGCCTGTAACATAATAATCATTATAATCAATTTCATCAATTCCTGCTGTAGTGCCTACATAAATAGCATAACCTCCTCCGGTATTTACACAAATATTGTTCTTTATTCTGATTGTCCCTGTACCATCCTGACCACCTGCAGTTCTTAGAGCAGAATAACTGGTACTTGTATGAGTTGTATTAACATTATTGTAATAGAAATCTATAAAATCGGCATAGTTTGAGTATATTCCATAACCTGTTCCTGATGTTCCACGCATATGCACAAAATTATTATATACTTTACTTCTCGCACCGCTGGTAGCTTTACACTGGTTGAAATACATTCCGTAACCCTGACCGGCTGTTGTTTTCCAGATTTTATTATATGCTACCTCAATTGCACCATCGCAATAATCCAAATACATACCGTACCATGTAGTATTTCTATTTGAGGAAATCGTATTGCCGGTTATTACTATATCATCCTGATAATTGATCCTTAATCCATATCCTGTTTGATTCACAAATTCGTTGTCGGTAATTACTGTACCTGTTTCTGTATTTGTTCCCGATCCCAGAAGACATACTCCATGACTGCCATTTGTAAAGACATTATTCTTATATTCATTATTAATATCTAAAGTAGCTGTTGATGTAGAATAAATTATAGATTCGGCATAACCTGTACCTGAAGCCAAATTTTCGCCTGTCAGATTACAATTTAAAACATTGTTGTTAGTAGCACCATTTATTACTTTTATTACACATGTGTAAGCTGTTCCAAGTGCCTGAATTGTCATTAGTTTAAAGGTAATATAGTCGGCACAGTCCAATATTATAACAGCCTGGTATGCAAATTCTGTTGTAAATTGCAGAGTTACCAATGTTTTGTCATTGTTTTCCGACTTGAAAGTAATATTGCTTGTTAAACTGGCATTTGTAATCTGGTTAATGGTAATATTTTCGGTATACGTTCCATTTCTTACATTAAAAGTAACCGGTCCGTCACCTGCTACGCCGTTAGTGTTTAGATCATTGACAGCAGCAGTAAAATTAGCATAATCAGGAGAAGTTCCGCCAATTGTATAAGTGCCGCTTGATATTTGAGCATTGCTATTAAATGAGAAAAAAATCAAAAAATTCAGGATAGCTATTGTATAAACAATTTTATGAAGATTAAATAAAATATTTATTTTACAGAGTTTCATGAATATTAAATATTATTTGTCATCTTTTATTTAAAAAAATGATTTGACGATACAAATATACAACTTTTTTTTAATAAAACAAATAATTTTTGTATTTTTTTTTATTTCATGTTTTATATAATACTTATAAATTTTCACATTTGCATATTGTTATTACTATTTCTCTTTGTTTTCTTGGTCCGTCAAATTCGCATAAAAAAATATTTTGCCATGTTGATAGTCCGAGTTGGTGATTTATAATTGGTATTGATTCGCTTGGTCCTACGATACCTGCTTTCAGGTGGGCATCGCCATTATTATCCTGATGGTCGTGTAGCCAGATTCCCGGAGGTATTAATTTTTTAAGCAGGTTAACAACATCTTTTTGAACGCTATCATCCCAGTTTTCCTGAATCATAATTGCAGCAGTTGAGCCACGAACATAAACATTTACGATTCCTGTTTGTATATTAGAATTTTTAACTAATACACTTACTTGTTCTGTAATATCAAATAATCCTTGTTGTGAGTCCGTATTAATTTTAATAATATGTTGTAATTTATTCATAATAATAAAAAAAAAAATAATTTAACTAAGATTTTTGCTAAAATACAAAATTTTTATAAAATTTCCAAATTTTTTTATATTATTTAAAAAATATTTTTTTTATTTTAGAATAATGTGATGAACTATCAAGGCGATTTCACTAAAAGTAGAGACATTGCCCCAGTTGGATAAAGAACATATCTAACGAGGTAAACATGCAACGTCTCTACTTCCATGAAATAAAAACATATAGGGGACTTCTATTAATTCATTTCTTTCAAGAAACAAATATAATGAATAAG
>CAZZDX010000355.1:0-2803 GCA_964653185.1 uncultured Bacteroidales bacterium | reverse complement strand
GTTTTATTATATGCCATCCATATCTTGATAATACAGGTTCAGAAAAATCTTCTGTTTTTTTAAGTTTAGAAATAGGTGTAACAAATTCCGGTAAAATTCTGTTAACATTTGAGTTAAGGAATATACCACCTTTGTTTGCTGAGTTTTTATCATCTGAATATTGTTTTGCAAGTTTTGCAAAATTTTCACCGTTTTTTAATTTTTGATATATTGAATCAATTTTATTTTTATATTTTTCTGCATTTACAGTATCATTTTTAGGAACATTGATAAAGATATGTGCTAATTGTATTTTCCCTATGGCTTGTATTTTGTCTGTAACTTTTATTATATGATATCCAAATTTTGTGCGGACAGGCATTGATATTTCATTTACTTTGGTATTATATGCTGTTGTTTCAAAAGGATAGACCATATCAAATACAGTAAGGTATCCGAGGTCGCCGGAATTTCCTCTAACAGCCCGATGTCTTTTAATAGATGACACATCTTTTACAGAAGGGTCTTCGGATGTTTCCAATGCAACTTTTTCAAAGTTTTCGCCTTTTAATATTCTATCTCTGATATTCATAATTTTGTTATATGCGATAATAGTATCTTTTGGAAGAGCATCAGGTATTAATTTAATAAGTATATGACTTGCACGTATATCATATTTTGATCTTTCGTAAGCTTGCTTAACAAGTTTTTTATTAAGTTCATTGTCTGTAAGATATGGCTTGGCAAGCTGTTTTCTATAACCATTTAATTCTTTTTTAAAAGCAGAAGAGGTATCTAATTTAAGTTCTTTGGCTTCATATACTTTTAATCTAAAATTGATATATAAGTCCAGATAATCTGAAATATTTTTTTTGTCAATAACTTTACTGTTAAGATTATTTTTTTTGTAGAGATTAAGAAATTCTGATTTTGCTATGTTTTCGTTTGCAATAGTGATAAATACAGGATCATTTTCCTTTTGAGCAAAAGCATTATTTAATGGTAAAAGAACTAAAAGAGCAATTATTGTTTTATATATTGAATTTTTCATTTATTTATATTTTTGTATTTGATTTATTATTAATTAGTTACTATATTCAAAGTTTAGAGTTTTCAGTTACAAGTTTCAAAGCACAAAATTCATAATTTTCCGGTTTTCATCTATTATAGCTATAATTAGGGGCTTCACTCGTTATAGACACATTATGAGGATGGCTTTCCTGAACACCGGCATTTGTTATTTTTATAAATTTAGCTTTTTGCAGATTTTTAATATTTTTAGCTCCGCAATATCCCATTCCTGCTCTCAATCCGCCTATCATTTGATATATTACTTCGGATAAAGAACCTTTGTAAGGCACTCTTCCAACAATACCTTCCGGCACTAATTTTTTAATATCATCTTCTGTATCCTGAAAGTATCTGTCTTTAGAACCTTTTTGCATTGCTTCTATAGAGCCCATTCCTCTATATGTTTTAAATTTTCTTCCTTCATATATAATAGTTTTCCCCGGTGATTCGTCAACACCTGCAAATAATGAACCTATCATAACAGAATGTGCTCCTGCTGCAATAGCTTTTGTGATATCGCCGGTATATCTTATTCCGCCGTCAGCAATTACCGGTATATTTGTATCTTTCAGGGCTTTTGCTATTGAGTATATAGCAGTTAATTGTGGTATTCCTACACCTGTAATAATTCTTGTTGTGCATATTGAACCCGGTCCTATCCCTACTTTAACAGCATCAGCTCCGGCTTTGACCAAATTTAAAGCCGCTTCCGGTGTTGCTACATTTCCAATGATAAGTTCTATTTGTGGAAATTGTTTTTTTATTTTCCTTGATATTTCTATTACACCTTTAGAATCTCCATGTGCAGTATCAATATCAATAATATCAACACCCGCATTAACAAGAGCAGAAGTTCTTTCCATGGCATCTGATGTAACTCCTACAGCAGCAGATACCCGTAATCGTCCCATTTCATCTTTACATGCATTTGGACGTTCTTTTATTTTTATAATATCTCTGTAAGTTATAAGCCCGATAAGTTTATTGCTTTTATCAACAACAGGTAGTTTTTCAATTTTATATTTTTGGAGTATATCAGCAGCTTTTTCAAAATCAGTAAATTCGCTTACAGTAACAAGATTTTTTTTTGTCATAACCTCATAGACAGGACGATTTAGCTTTCTTTCAAATCTTAAATCTCTGTTAGTAACAATTCCTACCAATTTTTTGTTCTCATTAACAACAGGTATTCCGCCTATCTTATATTCTTTCATGATATTAAGGGCATCTATCACTAATGCATTCTCGTTAAGAGTTACAGGGTTTATTATCATTCCATTTTCAGCGCGTTTTACTTTTTTAACCTCATTAGCTTGTTGCTCTATTGACATATTTTTATGAATGATACCTATTCCGCCTTCCTGTGCCATTGCAATTGCCATAGTGGACTCTGTAACAGTATCCATTGCAGCAGATACAATAGGAATATTTAATTTGATATTTTTTGTTATTTTGGTAGATAAGTTAACTTCGCGAGGCAAAATTTCGGAATATGCAGGGACTAATAATACATCGTCATAAGTTAAACCTTGTCCTGTAAATTTATTTTTATCTAAAAACATAATATATTTTTATTATTAATATGCTTAACAAATTTTAAAATAAATTAGTATTATTTTTTTTGCAAATGTATAAAAACTTATAAAAAATAACATTGGAATTTGACAAAAATTAGTATCCTTTCAAAAAGTAATGTCGTTAATTAGTGTCTGTTCGTAAAGTTATAAACAATTGATTGTTAATAACTTGTATA
>CAZZDX010000354.1:0-2810 GCA_964653185.1 uncultured Bacteroidales bacterium | reverse complement strand
GAAACCATTTGGAAGTACCCCTTTATTTAAAATTTAGTCGGTCAGTAGTGATAATATATCAAAATAAAACTATTCACTTTATATTTAGAGTTATTAAAAAGTAATTTTTTGAAAAACATTTTTTTTTATTAAAGACAATTTCCCCAAAGGGGAAAAATATTAATAACTCCGTATGCAATGCGGAGTTAAAGGAATAATAAATTATGTTACAATCAGGCGGTTGCCTGATTGATGTTAATATGATTAGTTAAAGATCACAGGTTACACCTGTGGTTATTTATATTAAATCCCTTTCGGGATTTTTCGTTATTGATAAAGAAAATGTTCAAAAATAATGTATCTTTTTATTGAACTTTAAGAAATCTAAAATTAGGAAAAAATAATTAATTTTTTTTAACACATTTGATGATTTAAAATTATTACAATAATAAAAAGTGTAATTTTAGCAAGAAATTTTATGAAAATTTAAGGAGTCTAAATTTAAATAAAAACAATATGATAGGAGATATTCTAATAATAAACAAAAATCATATTAAAGCAGCTACCCAAATAGTAGATTTAATATACACGAAAATTATTGATAGTAGAAACAAATTTGTTATAACTATTGCAGGAGAATCAGGTAGCGGAAAATCTGAAATAGCAGCATCTGTTGCTAATTTACTTGACAAAAAAAATATTAATACTTTTATTTTTCAGCAAGATGATTATTTTATATATCCACCAAAAACCAATGCTAAAATTCGTAAAGAAAATATTAATTTTGTGGGAATTTCTGAGGTTAGATTAAATTTAATAAATAAAGAAATTAAAGAAATATTACTCGGAAGGAAAGAGATAACAAAACCATTAGTAATGTTTGATCAAAATATAATTAATACAGAAATTATTAATTTTGATGAAACAAAAGTACTTATTATTGAAGGAACTTATACAACAATTTTAAATAATGTTAATCAGCATATTTTTATTGACCGTAACTATACAGACACTTTGAAATCACGAAAAAAAAGAAATAGGGAAAAACAAGATGATTGGCTTGAAAAAATATTACTTATAGAACATAAAATTATTTCTTCACATAAATCTAAAGCTGACATAATAGTAAAAAAAGATTATAGTGTTACAGTAATAAATTAATACTAAACTAAAAGTATCCTCTCAAAAAGTAATGGTGTTAATTGTTAAAACCGTTAAAACGGTTATTAACAGCAATTGATACTCCTTAGTCCCCTTGATAAATCAAGGGGTTAATAAGATAGTATCATTAACACCTCGTTTCAACGAGGTGTTTAAAAATAAATGTATAGATATATAAACCGTTTTAACGGTTTATATTTTGTAAAATTTACCATTAATTATGAGATCTTACAACTAAAACTTGTAACTGCTTAATAATTCACCCCGTTAGATAATTAATAAATTGATAGAGATAATATTTAAAGCAAAATATCTAACGGGGTAAACTAATTACAAAAATATAAATATATGAGAAAAAACAATATTAAGAATATGTGTATGCTTAGCATTCATGGTTATTTTGACCCGGTGCCTCAACTTGGAAGAACTGACACAGGTGGACAAGTGGTATATGTATTGGAATTATCAAAAGCATTATCAAAAAATGGCTTTAAGCTTGATATTTATACTCGCTGGTTTGATAAATCAAAAAAACAAATAGACCCTGTCCCTGATTATCCTAATGTAAGAATAATAAGAATACCGGCAGGACCATGGAACTTTATTCCTAAAGAACAAATATATGATGTGCTTCCTGAATTGGTAAAAAATATGATAAAATTTATAAAAGATAATAATTTAAAATATGACCTTTTTCATGGACATTATGTAGATGCAGGCATTGTTGCTGTTGATGTTGCCAAGGCGTTTAACAAACCTTGTTTTTTTACGCCGCATTCTCTTGGGGCATGGAAACGCGACCAAATGAGCGGAAACAAAGAAGAAATGGAAAAAAAATATAATTTTAATCACAGAATAAAAGAAGAAATTAGAGTATTCAAATCTGTAAATGGACTGACCCTAACTACTAAATTACAAATGGAAAAATTAAATAAATTATATAATTACTATGCTGATAACATTTATATTATATCTCCGGGCGTTGATATTCATCGTTTTCATCCGATTAAGTTAGATAAAAACAAAAAACAAATAAAAACAAATCTACAAGATAAATATATACTTTGTCTGAGCAGAATTGATACCAATAAAGGACACGACCTTTTACTAAATGCCTTTGATATTGTCAGAAAAGAAATAGATGATGTTTATCTTGTTATAGGCGGAGGTTCACCAAATCCTAAACAAAGAGAAATAAACGTATTTAATAAAATAAATTCTATAACAAAAGAAAAATGTATGGAGGAAAAAGTAAAAATTGTCGGGTATATACCAGATGAATTACTTGTTACTTATTATCAACAATCTCAACTTTTTGTCTTACCTTCTATTTTTGAACCTTTTGGTATGACTGCTACCGAAGCTATGGCTTGTGGTAAAACTGTTGTTGCTTCAAAATTTGGAGGCATCAAAAATGTTATCACCAATGGAGAAAACGGCTTATTGGTTGACCCTGTAAATCCCAAAGAATTTGCTAATGCTATTATTAAACTTTTAAAAGATGAAAAACTAAATAAACAAATAGGACAAAATGCCTGTGATAATATTAATAAAAATTATAGCTGGCAAGCTATTGCTAATAAGCGTCTCTCTTTTTATAACAAGTTTATGAAATCTTAAGGGGACTTCTATTAATTCATTTCTTTCAAGAAACAAATATAATGAATAAG
>CAZZDX010000353.1:0-2823 GCA_964653185.1 uncultured Bacteroidales bacterium | reverse complement strand
AAAACTAATCAATGAATTACTTAAAAAATAGCAACCAGTTTTCTTTAATTAGACCCTTTTTTTTGATGTTTCTAAATTACATAGTGCTTGCTCAAAAACTATTCTTTTCTGTCATTCTAAATTTGTTTCATAAGCATCGTCTCAATAATTAATGGCAAATTTATTAAAAACCTTATTACCTTATTTTTGCAATGTTTCCTGATAATATTTAATGAATAATTCCCCGCTACCGCACGATTGTATCGTGTGGTCTTTATTTTTTATTTAAGTCCCCTTAATAACAATAATATTATCTAATATTCCTTTTTCTTTTTGGCAATAATGTAAACTATCAATTATTATGTTTTTATATTCGTTTTTTGTAAATACATCTAACCATTCAACTACTGCAAAACTTACAAAATAAATTCCTTCGGGATTATGAAATTTGTAATTACCACTTATGATTCAAATGTAATAAAAATTATTGTTTTTATTAACTAACATTAAATTATTATTTCTGTTTCTAAACCACACGATACAATCGTGCGGGAGCGGGCAAGTAACTGCAAATGAACTAAATACAAAAATATAAACAGATAAAAAATATTACTTATTTTCATGTAGCCCTACATAAAAATAAAACGTTCAAGATAAGCTTGTTCTATCTTGCCTTTAACACGATTGTAATGATAATAATTTTTAGGTCTTTGTATTCTTTTATATATATGTTCATTTAAGAGATAATCAAAGATATAATCAGCATTTTTCTTTCCTGAAAAAGCAGATAATCTATAAACATCATCAAGTGTTATGTTATTTCTCGTGTATTTGTATTCCACATCACCAAATAATATACTTCTTATAAATCTGCCTTTGACATAATCATTTATAAAATGCTCACTATATAATACCTGCATTTGGTTTTCCTTTTTGTTTGGCTTTGTAACTTCAAACCATGAATTAACAGTAACGGTGTTAAGCATAAAAGTTTTTTCATATAAATTTTCGTCATATTCAGCACTTTCAATTTTAGGGGTAATAGATTCTTCAACAAGGATTTGAGATATGTTAAAGACATAAGCAGAAGTGTCAGCATTTAAAAATGAATCAATATTTATATCTGTATAAACTTTAAATCCAAAAGTTTTTAATTCATTAAATAAGTCATTAAAGTAATCTTCAATAAAAGCAGAGTCGGAAATATCTTTTATATAAAAATCCTGAGTAATAGAGTCAGAAGTTTTTATTTTGTTTTGTTTTAATATATAATCAGGTCTTAAAATAAGAACAGAGATATTATGTTTATTAAAATTAACATATTCCTGTGCTATTTGTTTTTCAACATCACATGAGCTTAATAGCAATAAGACCATTATTACTATGGAATAGAGAAAGTTTGATTTGTTATATATTTTTTTCATTTTTTTTTTAAAAAATAAAATTTTGGTTCAAATTTAGTAAATATATTATTAATGGTTATACCTGCATAAAACAAATTATAATTTATTTGTCATTAATAATCAAAAATCCTCAGTCCTCAGTCCCCAGTCACCAGTCCTCAGTCCCCAGTCCCCAGTCCTCAGTCCTCAGTCCCCAGTCCTCAGTCCTCAGTCCCCAGTCCTCAGTCCTCAGTCCTCAGTCCTCAGTCCTCAGTCCTCAGTCCCCAGTCCTCAATCCTCAATCCTCAATCAGCAATCAGCAATCAGCAATCAGCAATCAACAATTATCAATCAACAATCAGCAATTATCAATCAGCAATCAACAATTATCAATCAACAATTATCAATTATCAATCAACAATTAAAAGTCAATTATCATTTGAGTTTTTTTATCTGTTTTTGACGGACTATCATTTATATTTTTTTTATTTGTATCAGACAAACCATTTTTTTTTTCATCTTCCTTAGGCGAATTATTTTTATTATTTATTTGTTCATCAGCGATATGAGCATCTGATTTTGTTTCTTCTTCGCAAGGCAATGGCTCAAATAATTTTATTTGTTTTACAGGATAATCAGCAAGTTTTTTTCCTTTTGCTTTATAACTTTTAATGCCAATAAATTCGGATAATATTATTTCTGTTGGCTTTCTGGGTTTTTTATGTGAATTTCTCTCTTGTTTAAAAAATATTTTGATTTTTGGTGTTTTGTCATTAATAATAATATTTATCAATTTTGATTCTGGATTGTCAGTTATAAATTTGGTTTTTTTGTCAGTTATATCTATTTTAAATCGTTTTGCATAATATTTATTTGATTTTCCATCATAATATACAGCAGATAAAACTTTATCAGGATTAAATTTTTCAATAATTATCATATCTTCTTCAAAATGATTAGATAAGTCATAATTTATAAGTTTATAATATCCTGATTCAGTGATAGTAAGTATTTTATCATCTTCATAAAAAGACCCTAAAAAAGTTCCTCTTTCATCTGTATTAAGACGTTTTATTGTATCATCATACCATATATCTAAAGCATTAAGAGTTGATATACCTTGATCTTTTAAAGTAATTTTACGGATAATATTTTTTGTAAGTATGTTTCCTATAGAACTTCGTCCTTTAATAGTGAGTGTGCCAAAGTCAAAGTTAAAAAATAATTTTCTTAATCTGGGCTTTGGTTTTAGATAAATATTAACAATTTCTGCTTCACCGTTAGGATTAGCAGTAAAATACAGAACTTTTGAGTTTTCTGTTCCTTTTGTAAGTATATATTCTTTGTCGTGTGTAACTCCTTTGACGGCAAAACGTTTTGCCATAACAGATCCTTTTTTGCCATCCTGATAAATAATATTATAAATAGTGCGGTCATCATTTTTTTTGAAAACATTTATATA
>CAZZDX010000352.1:0-2825 GCA_964653185.1 uncultured Bacteroidales bacterium | reverse complement strand
GTATTATATAAAGAATCAATGTAAAAATAATTTGCAGGATAATTAGGGAAATTAATAGAGGAAAGCCCACTCATTAAATAAACAGCGCTGTCAATATAATTACATGCTGTTCCCTGTATATTAGGGTAATTAATAACGCCTAAGTGGTGAGTATCATCATTTGTTGCATATATTTTTCCATCACTTGCTAATTGTAAAGCACCTGTTATATCTGTTACTGTACCAAGTTCAACAGCAATTGTATCAAGTAATATTTTTGAACTGACAGTAGTTGCAGAATCGCCTGTTACATTATATTGATATATAGCACCTGTTGTATGATTTGGATTTTCAGGAGTGTTAAAATAATGTGATGTAACATAAAGTTTTTTGCTGTCAGGAGAAAATGCTATTCCATAATTTTCACTATATGTTGGGGGAAATGTAATGGGATTAGATACAGTGCCTGTTTTGTTATTAAAATCCAATATTTCAAAACCGTCAAGATTAAAACCGAGAGCCAGTTTACTTCCATCAGGTGAAGGCGTTAAATAACATATTCCATAATTATCAACTATCCCTGCATTACTGATTACCGGAGATAAATTTAATCCAGTACTAGTAAATGAATAAGCATAAAATGAATTTGTATGCATTTTTGTAATAATAATCCACATGTCATTACTTTCTCTTTGCTTAACTGCTGATATTTTTTCTGTTGGGTTATAGAAAAGAAAATTTTGTTTTGAAATAACATCTCCTAATCCGCCCTCAAGCTTCATATTTACTATAGAATAAACCCATTCATCATTAATCGCGGTAGAGTCATATTGTAAAGAAAAAATATAATAAATACTGTCATTACCTGGTTGTGGTACAGCTAGTATTTGAGTAGGGTGTATATCATCAATTGGTTCAATAATACACGATCCGCCAGGCATTAACTCATGGTTTTTATTCCATACACGCACATTATCGGTATAAAAAAGCAGGTTGCCCGCAGTATCAGAAATAGAAGCACATCCTTTCCACACTATCGTTTGGCCATCTGTAACGGCAACGGGTGTGCCATTGCTAAAGTCCAATCCTGCATACCAACCAAAATACCAGTGCATAGTGCGTTTTATATCAGGGTTGTTTTGTGCATTGCAATTGATAATTGATGATTGATAATTGATGAATGGAAAACAATAAATTAGAATTGTAAAAAATATTTTCAGGGAAGTTTTCATAGTTTTAGAATTTAATATGCTAAATTAAATAAAAAAAATATTAATATCAAAATATTTTATAAGTTTTTTTAAAAAAAACTATTTATTTAAAGCAATTATATTTTCTAATTCAGTTATTCTTTGTTCTAAACATTTAATTTGTGCTTCAAGTTCTGTGATTTTTGTTCTTTTTTTTTAGTTTGTAAAGCAAAAGAGTGCCATCTTTGCCCTGTTAAATAGTTCAATACCCAAATTGAGCGATTTTATTTTAAAATCACTCAAACCATTAAGAAATAATAAGCATTTTATCATCTCAAACATGTGAACTTCGTTCCTATCGTTCAACTTAGGTAATAATAAATTAAAACTGAACAGACAGAATACTTTTTTTTAACACATCAAACAAAAGGTCTTTTGCTACAACAGGATAATTGGCATTTATCCATACAGTTTTGTCTTGATCGCCTGTAAAGAACATTATTCTTTCAAACGCTACATCTTTTTGGACAGAAGTTAATGAATCATCAACAATTACTGTGGAAGGAGAATTAGCTTTAGCCATAAATGAAACTATAAACATAGTTCCTTCTTTATTATCTTTTGTCTTAACATTTTCCTGACTTATAAGTTCCAGACCCTGAGTTTTGAAATATTCTCCGGTTAATTCTTTTGTGAACACAGAATATGATGTGCCTTGTATTTCAAGCACTTGAAGAGTAGAAGAAGAACCTTTATGAATAAAAACATTTTCCTGGTTCAAAGGTTCAAAATTTTCAGGGAGAGCAATTTTTATGTCAGTATTTGGTACTAAGACAAATTCGCCTTGCTGATTTAAATTATCCTTATTCTCTTGTGAAAAGGCATTTGATGCTAAAAATATAACACTTATAAAAGTGATTATTTTTAATTTAATAAAGCTAAATTTATACATAATAATATTTTTTATAATTAAAAATAAAATCGCAAGTTACAATATTTTTTTTGATTAGACAAATTTTTTTATTAAATATATTTTAAATACTTCTAAAATAAAATAATTTTTATTGTTAAACAACTGATTATTAACAAATTACACAATCTGTTAAAATATTAATTTAGTAAATTTAAGACAAAAAATAAATATTTTTCACAAAGAACTCATATTTTTACCTTAATTAATTTATAAATTTTCAGAATACATATAATTTTAGAATTCTTAAAAATTAAAAAAAATAAAAACCAATCAGGCAGTTGCCTGATAACAATTAGAATATCAAGTGATTATATAATATATCAAAATAAAACTGCTCATTTTATATTTAGAGTTATTAACCCGAATAATTACTTCGTGAAATCGCTTCGCTAAGTTCACAAACTTAAATGTAAGAATCTGTGAATTATTCTGACGACAAAGAAAATCTAATATTTTTATGCACTTTGTTTTCAAAATATAATCTTTTCTAAGTCGGGGTTAACCTGCATTATTTCAGTGCTTTAATAAAATTTATGAATAATGCAGGTTAAAAGTAATTATTTGGAAAACATTTTTTTTATTAAAAATAATTTCCCCGAAGGGGAAAAATATTAATAACTCCGTATGCAATGCGGAGTAAGTAAATAATAATCCTTCAAACAACCCTGAAAGGGTTGAATAAA
>CAZZDX010000351.1:0-2863 GCA_964653185.1 uncultured Bacteroidales bacterium | reverse complement strand
GAAGGTGCTGGCGCAACTGTTGAAGTTGCCTAAGTAATTAATTTACCATAAGTAATTAAAAAAAGAGCGACATAGTCGCTCTTTTTTTAATTACTTATGGATTATTTAATATCTTTGACCTGTCTGATCACCATAATTACTTTTCCCATAATTCTTAACCTTTTAAGATCATTAACATATATTGGTTTCATTGTCGGGTTAGCTGGCTGTAATCTAATTCGATTCGACTCCTTATAAAAATACTTTAAGGTAGTTTCATCATTATCATCTAACCAAACTGCCACCATCTCCCCATTATCTGCCTGTTGCACCCGTTTCATAATTACAATATCTCCATCAATGATAAACTAAACACAATATATGAACATATTGCTATACAAATTTCTATTGCCACATCAAATTATAAAGAAAAAAATATATTGGTAACAGGAGGCGGAACTTTTAATACCTTCCTTATAAATCGCATTAAAGCAAATGTAAATCATAAAATAATTATTCCGGATAAAAATATTATAAACTATAAAGAAGCTCTAATATTTGCATTCTTGGGAGTACTTAGAATAAGAAAAGAAATTAATTGCCTTAGCTCTGTTACAGGAGCTAAAAAAAATACCTGCAATGGTGCTGTGTTTTTTATATAAAATGACAATATACTATAAATTCAGAATAACTGACATATAGCCCGCCTTAGGCGGATAATTTGATACTGATTTCTTATTAATTAGTGTCAATTAGGAATTATGGCAATTTATACTTTGAGTGGTTATATTTTGCGCCCAATAATTTGTCATTTAGCTTCGCTGTCATTTGTTGTCATTTGGCTTCGCCGTCATTTATTGTTAATGACTACTAATGACAATTAATGACTATATGTTAAAATTATAATTATTTATAGTACATAAATTAGATCAAATTATTACCGAGCAGGGTATAATTTATAATACTAAACGCAAACCAGTATTAAAACTGAACTTCAGACATCCTGACTTAGAATTAGCTATTAGTTTGATTTGTAATGTTTTACTAAATCTACATTCGTAAAATAAAATTCCAAAAAAAACAAATTACAAATCACAAATAATACTCAAATTCCAATCATCAAATTACCAAAACAAACCATTGGAAAAGATAATTAAAATTGCCGTTATTTCTTGATTTTATTGATTATTTTGTTTGGAATTTTGAATTTAGTTATTGGTCAGGCAGTTGCCTGATGTTATTTGGTGCTTGATATTTGTAATTTTATGATGTATTAATTTACAAAAGGTCAGGAGTTCTGAACTTTTTCAATTTGATATGTATATCCTTTTTTTAAATATTTTTTATTATTTTTTAGTGCATTAATATATTGACCACAGTTGCTACCTATTTTGTTTTCTTCAAGTTCACCTATGCTTATAATAACCTCGTAACCGGCTTTTTTAAGATTTTCTATAATTGTATAATTTTTTATTCCGGGCTTTATTAACGAACGAATTTTATTTTCCTTTGCTTTAAAAGTTGGATTTACAGGTGTTATCTTTATCAGGAAAATATCAGGATTAAAGTGCTTATCCAATTCGCCTATGTCAAAAATACTGTTTTCACTTAGAGCAAAATTTAAAGTGATTTTTCTGTTCCCTGTCTCATAAAAACAGTTGCCGTATTCCGAAATTGTTTTGAAATCCCATTTTTTTATTGGCATTAATTCATCTCTTTGTTTTTTATCTGTACTATGCAGAGAAAACTGAAGCTGAAAATTGTTATTATAATAACGTGTTTTAATATCTAAAAGTTTTTTAAAGAAAAAATCCGTTCCGGCAGGTGCAACAGAAGACAGTGAAGGTATGAAATTTTTAAAAGAATATAATCCGGGAATTGCTTCCAAAACGTTCAAAACATTATTGTTAAATGCCGGTTCGCCCATACGGGCAAATTGTATCTTGAATTTCTTAGTATTAACATTTTTATCGGGAAATTGTTGTTTTATCAAATAATCAATTTGAAACATAATTTCTTCATAAGATAATTTTCCATTGTAATTTCCACCAGCATCGCAGAATTTGCAATTCACAGGACAACCAAACAAAGTAGAAACAATCAACACCCATTTATCACGAATAGATAACGGTGGCTGGATAGATTCAACAAATTCAAATAATTTGCCATCATCGGTTTCTCCAATATAAACATTTGCTATGTTGTTTTCTTTTATTCTTCTAATTACTTTCATTTACTAAAATTTCAATATTCAAAGTTTCCAGTTACCAGTTTCCTCTTCCAAGTTTCAAGTTACAAGCACAAAGCACGAAGCACGAAGCACAAAACTCATAATTCGTAATCCGTAATTCGTAATCTATCTGTAATCTGTAATTCATAATTTTAGAGTTCCCAGTTTCCAGTTCCGAGTTTTATCTTTAATTATCATTGCGGTTTTTATTCCATCACCGGCAGCAATTGATGCTTGTCGTGCTATGCCGTTCGCCACATCACCGATAATAAAAAGTTTATGATTGTCAGTTAAATAGTTTAATTTTTCTTTGATTGGGTTATGTAAAAATTTTAGTTGAGGTTTTCTTCCAATAGCAAAAATAATATAATCAGTCAGATAATTTTCCAATTTTTTTTTATGTTGAAATACGACTTTGATTTTTTTTTCTAAGACCTGTAAAAAATCTAAACTTCTGTTATAATAAATTTTAATAGCATTGTTATTCCTACATATTTCAAATAAAACAGGATTGCATTTATTTTTCTCTTTATGGTTGAAAATTAATACTTTATTGTTTTTTGCAAGAGTAAGTGCATAATCAAAAGCAGCATCACCTGCTCCTATTATACCAATAGTTTTATCCTTAATATCTTTTATTTTATAAACTTCGTA
>CAZZDX010000350.1:0-2869 GCA_964653185.1 uncultured Bacteroidales bacterium | reverse complement strand
CAACAATGTTGGTAAAGTTTTTTTCTTAAGCGACTAAATCTAATTATAAAAAATAGAGTGTGAACGGTTACTATTTCTTTTAGAACTTTTCATAATTTTATTCTTTTATCAGAGATTATATTAAATTACTGATAAAACTTAAATTCCGTATAAAAGATAATGAATAACTTTTTGTATGTTCACTATTTTGTATCCCCAGTGTGTTTCAAAAAGTTTTTTGCATTCACAGACAGCACTTTCTTTAGATATTTTAGTATTTTTTTGATATAAAAGAACAAAATCCTTCAAGTCCTGATATATATCAGCAAAGTTTTCTGTAAGGTATGATTTTTCAGGTTTTATATCTTTTTTATTTGCATCAGAATAATTATCAATATACCAGTATAAATTGTCTGAACTAAATTTTTGTTTCAAAGTATCAAAAACATTTTGCCACTGCTCTTCTGTAACAAAATGTTCGTTATCTGCCTCACCTTCAATATTTATAGCAGGCAACAAAGAAGCTTTTAAATAAAGAAGTGGACATATTTTTTGCATATAAAATAAAAAATCTTCTTTTGTATATTTATCTGTCTCTTCTATAAATAGACAAAATTCGTTTGCCACTGTGAGCATCTCAAGCACATTTTTTGAATATACCGGCTCGTTATATTTATTGTCCATTTAATATTTTTTTGGTTCAATACCTAAATTATAAAAAGTAAAAGACAGAATATCTGTAGCTTCGTCAATTAACTTTGTAGTAGGTTTGCCTGCTCCGTGTCCTGCCATTGTCTCAATACGAATTAAAACAGGATTATCACCTTTTTGTTTTTCCTGTAATGTTGAAATAAATTTAAAAGAATGAGCCGGCACAACGCGGTCATCATGGTCAGCAGTAGTTACAAGAGTAGCAGGATAATTAACATCTTTTTTAATATTATGAAGCGGTGAATATTTAATCAGGTTATTAAATTGAACAGAGTCATCGCTTGAGCCATAGTCGCCTACCCAAGCCCATCCAATAGTAAATTTGTGAAATCGTAACATATCCATAACACCGACAGCTGGCAAAGTAACTTTAAATAAATCAGGACGCTGTGTCATACAAGCACCTACAAGTAAGCCGCCATTAGAGCCACCGGATATTGCAAGTTTATCAGGAGAAGTATATTTTTCTTTAATCAAATATTCTGCTGCTGCAATAAAATCGTCAAACACATTTTGTTTATGTAATTTTGTCCCTGCCTGATGCCATTCTTCGCCATATTCACCACCGCCTCTTATGTTTGGCACAGCATATATGCCTCCATTTTCAAGAAATATTAATCTGCTTAAACTAAAATTAGGTGTGATGCTTATGTTAAATCCGCCATAGCCATATAACATTGTCGGATTTTGCCCATCTAATTTAATGCCTTTTTTATAAGTAATAAACATTGGTATTTTTGTTCCGTCTTTACTTTTATAAAACACTTGTTTTGTCTCATACTCTTCGGTATTAAAATCAATTGCTGATTTTGTATAAATTTCAGAAGTGTTGGTATTAACATTATATTTATAAATTGTTGATGGGAAAGTGAATGATGTAAAAGAACAGAAAGCAATGCTATCTTGTTTTTTGCCACTAAAGCCACTCAAAGAGCCAATGCCCGGTAGTTTGACTTCTTTTTCTACAGATCCATCCATATTATATACAAATGCTTTGCTGCTTGCATCTTTCATATATTCAGCAATAATTTTACCGCCAACCAAAGATATACTTTGTAAAACATCTTCTTTTTCAGGAATTATTGTGTTCCTGTTTTTTTCTTCAGCATTAGTAGGGTCTATCAAAATTGCACGATATTTTGGAGCATTATCATTTGTAAGTATTAGCAATAAATCATCAAGATTATCAATTACGCTATATTCATAATCAAATCCTTTTGTTATTAATTTAAAATTGGTTTCAGATTTATTCAAGTCCTTATAATACAAAGCATTACCATCTGTTGTTTCTGTTTCATATAGCAATAGAAATCTTTGATCATCTGTAGTTTGTGCAACATAATTTCTTAACGGATATTTTTTATTTTCATAAATAAGTTTATCATTATTTTGTGAAGTCCCTATTTTATGAAAATATACTTTGTGATATTCGTTTTTTTGTTTTAGTTCTGTTCCTTGTTTTGGCTCGTCATATCTGCTATAATAAAATCCATTGCCTTGCCATGCCATTCCTGAAAATTTAGCCCATTTAAGTTGGTCATCCAGTATCTCTTTTGTTTTAATGTTGAGCACAAAGATTTCGTTCCAGTCAGAGCCACCTTTGGCAATAGAATAAGCTAAATATTTAGCGTCTTTTGATATGCTAAGTCCAGCCAATGCTATTGTTCCGTCTTCTGAAAATTTGTTAGGGTCAAGCAATATGTATGGTTTCTCTTTTAAGCCATCTTGCATATAAAGCACGCTCTGATTTTGCATTCCATCATTTTTAAAAAAGAAATAAAAGTTTTTTTTCTTGAATGGAACTCCATATTTCGGATAATTCCATATCTTGGTTAATCGTTTTTTTATTGTTTCACGAAAGGGAATTTTTGATAAATAATCAAAAGTTAACGTATTTTGTTGTTTAACCCATTCTGCTGTCTCTTTTGAATTGTCGTCTTCAAGCCAGCGATACGGGTCAGCAACCTTAGTGCCAAAATAATTATCAGCAACATCTGTTTTTTTTGTTTCCGGATACTCTAATTTTGTTTGTTTTGACTTGTCTGAGTCATTGTTACAAGCTATTATTGGTAATAACATAAGCAGATAATATTTTTTTTTCATTGATTTTTTTTGAATTTTGTAAATTAAGGGGACTTCTATTAATTCATTCGCATCAAGATTTTCAGAGTTTTCCATA
>CAZZDX010000349.1:0-2876 GCA_964653185.1 uncultured Bacteroidales bacterium | reverse complement strand
GAAAATATATTGAGAAGTATTGAAAAACAGGTTAAATTGCTAAATGGCTAAACTGTTATATGGCTATATGGTTAAATTGTTTGATATTTGTTTGTAGAGACGAGGCATGCCTCGTCTCTACTGGTGTTAAATTGTTAATGAGGAATCTCCATCTTTTAAAGTAAAATATTTTTTTTGGCATCTCAAAACAAAATTTAGCAAAAAAAAATTATTTCTTTTTATTCACAAATTTATATCTTTGCAAAAAATAATATTTAATGTTTAATCTTAAAATCTATTAATTATGAAAAAAAATTTACTTATTTTATCGTTTTTTGTGTTGATTGCTTCAGCAACAACTTTTTCACAATCAGTTCTTAATGGAAGTTTTGAAAACTGGTCCCAACAGGTTTTTTATGATGAACCGGATAGCTTTCAAACTTCAAATTCACAAGCTTATATGCTTACAGGTTCGGGAAATGTATTTAAAGTTACAGATAGCCATTCCGGAACTTATGCTGCAAAACTTGAAACTATTGTCAGTGGTAATGATACGGTTTACGGTGGATTACTCCTTGAGATACCATATACTGACAAACCCGATTCATTAACAGGTTTTGCTAAATATAACATTCTTACTGATGATACAGCATTTGTAATAGTGCTATTTTATAGTGGAGGAAGCATAATGGGGTCTGGATCCGGAATTTTTTTAGGAACACAATTAGGTTATACAGAATTCAAATATAAAATTTCTTATCTGCCTGCTACTCCTGATACTTTGAGAGCTTACATCCTTAGTTCAAACTTCAATGGCACACAATATCCGGGAAGTTGTCTTTATGTTGACGGATTAGAATTTATAGGAAGTGGCATTGCACCTTTTCCTAATGGAGATTTTGAAAACTGGACATCTGTCTCAACAGAAGAACCTGATGACTGGGTAACAATAAATTCTTTTATTTTTCAAACAGGAGATACTTCTGCAACAAAAACTACTGACGCCTATGATGGAACCTATGCATTAAAATTAAGAAATGTAGTATTTTATGATGATACATTAGGATTTATAACTAATGGGTGGATGGGTGAAAATGGTCCGGAAGGCGGAAAACCTGTGTCCCAAAATCCGGAAAAATTAACGGGATATTATAAATACTTCCCTGATGGTATAGACACTGGTTTTGCTTATATCGCCTCTTACAGATATGATACAGGTCTTGATTCTACTATCTTGTTAGATAGTAATATGTTTAAACTTGCGCCTGCAAGCACTTATACTTACTTTGAAGTCCCTTTAACATATAATTCATGGCCTTATGCCGATACTGTTAATATCAGTTTTTCATCAGGAAATATGATAAATGATACCAACTATGTTGGACTCAATAGTGTGTTGTATATAGATGCTTTGGGAATTACATATTATCCTGTATCTGTTAAAGAAAATAATTCTGTTAAAGATGTTATAATTTATCCTAACCCTGCTAAAAATATTGTTTCTGTTGAATTAAATCCAAAATATAAAGGAAATATCAAAGTGCAGTTATTTGATTTGCAAGGCAGAAAAGTAATTGATAAAAATTATACAGCTAACAAAAAAGTATTAAAATTAGATGTCTCAGAACTTCATAATGGGCTTTACTTTTATAATATAAAAGCATCTTCTGAAAATATAACAGGTAAGATAATGATTAACAGATAAGGCGAAAACACCTGAATAAAAGCAGTTGTATTTTAAGGGGACTTCTATTAATTTGAAGTTCCTTTAAGATAAGATTTGGTTCTGTCCATTTTAGGATTATTAAAAAATTCGTCAGCAGGTCCTTGTTCTACTACTTCACCGAGATACATAAATACAACATAATCAGCTAATCTTTTTGCCTGTCGTAAAGTATGAGTAACTAACACTATAGTATAGTATTGTTTTAGTTTTATAAATCTTTCTTCAATAGCATTGCTAGACACCGGGTCTAATGCAGATGTTGGTTCATCGGCAAGGATTATGTCAGGGTCAACAGTTAATCCTCTTGCCAGGCACAAACGTTGTTGCTGTCCTAATGATAATGAAGAAGCAGTGTCTTTTAATCTATCTTTAACCTCTTCCCACAGATTAGCTTGTTTTAGATAATATTCAACACGTTTATCTAATAATTTTTTCTTTTTCCTACCACTAATTCTTAGACCATAAGCTACATTATTATAAATATTCATAGGCAAAGGATATGGCATTTGAGAGAGCAGACCCATCTCACGTCTTATCTCTGTAATATCTTTTTTAGAATGCAAAATGTCTTCATTATTAATTATAATTTCTCCTGTAACTTTTATGTTGTCATACAAATCAGTAAGTCGGTTCAAACATTTTAGCAATGTTGTCTTTCCACAGCCCGAAGAACCTATAACAGCAGTAATTCTTTGTTTTGGAACTTTGATATTTATATCTTTCAGAGTGTGATGATTACCATGAAAAACATTTAGATTATTGATTTTTATTTTCGGCTCTGTTTCTTTCATTATAAGTTAAGATTATCATTTATTTGATGTCTTTATTATATATTTTGCGTAATAGTCATTAAGTCATTTATAGTCATTTGTTTGCGATGAATATCGGGGCTCACTGTCATTAGTTGTCATTTATCTTCCCCGCACATAAATTATGTGCGGGGCTTTGCTATTATTAATTAACATTAAGTATTTGAACAATAGTTATTCGTAGGCATCGGTCAGGCGTCCGACTGATTTTTAATTTTAGTTAATTTTAGGCATTTCTTTTTATACTAATCGCAAACAGGAATGCGAAAATTTTACAAGTCCATAGTCAGCAGTCATCAATTTTTCTTTTCCGAATTCTATGGTTAAAAAAAATAATTTAAACAATTTTTATTAACATTTTT
>CAZZDX010000348.1:0-2893 GCA_964653185.1 uncultured Bacteroidales bacterium | reverse complement strand
CATAATTTTTAGTTTATTAAATAGAAAAAATAATGGTATAAAATTTTCTATAAGACAGAAAACTAATTTAAAACTGTAAAAGTAATACATTTATGTTTAAAATGCAAATTTATTATTAATTTTTTTAAAAAAAAATTATCCTGTCAATAAAATTATTTATAAAATCAAGTGATTAACACAACTTTTAAAGAAAGAATAAATTTTTCAACAAAGATATAAATTTAATACAACAAAAGCATAAAAAAATAGTTAAAATACTGAAAATTAATGCTTTAACAATTAAGCTATATAAAAATCAGATTTTAGAATAATTAGAAATTGAATTAATTATCTCTTTTCTTTGAAAGATTTTTCACAATTTTTATCAAAGAATTATATTTTTATTATTTTGCGTAAAATTAAAATAATTTATAAAAAATTCTACTTTATTAGTGATAAAAATAGGAAATATTGAATTAAGTGACTTTTCTTTGTTCTTATCTCCAATGGAAAATGTTACAAACTCTGTTTTTCGCTCTATTTGCTCCTCTTTTGGCGCTGATGTAGTATTAACAGAATTTATCTCTTCTGAAGGAATAATAAGAAATATTGACAAAAGTATAAAAAAATTTGCCTTTTCAGAAAAAGAACGACCCATTGGAATACAAATTTTTGGTAATAATACAGAATCAATGAACCTGGCTACAAAAAGAGCAGAACAATCAAATCCTGACTTTATTGATATTAACTTTGGATGTGCAGTTAAAAAAATAGTTAAAAAACACTGTGGGGCAGGCATTTTAAATGATATTCCCAAAATGGTAGAAATAACAAGACAAGTCGTTCGTTCTACCAAACTGCCTGTTACTGTTAAAACACGACTCGGATGGGATGAAAAAAATAAAAATATTGTTGAAATTGCCGAAAGATTACAAGATGTTGGTATTCAGGCAATAACAATTCATGGAAGAACAAAATCACAATCATACAAATATAAAGCTGACTGGCATTTAATAGGTGAAGTAAAAAATAATCAAAGAATAAAAATACCTGTAATAGGCAACGGAGATGTTGACAGTGCTGAAAAAGCACTGGAGATGAAGAAAAAATATAATGTTGATGGCATTATGATTGGAAGGGCAACAATTGGCAACCCATGGATTTTTAAAGAAATCAAATATTTTTTAAAAAATTCAAAAAAATTACCTACACCCAAAATAGATGAAAAAATTAATGTATGCCGTAACCATTTACAAAAAATTGTTGAATTAAAAGGAGAAAAAATCGGGTTATATACAATGAGAAGACATTATGCTCATTATTTTAAAGGACTATATAACTTTAAACAATATTACTTAAAATTAGTAACATGTAACAGCTACAAAGAAACAAATTCTATATTAGACGAGATTCTTGCTAATTATTCCTGATTTTTATGACTCAAAATTAAAAATTGATATTATTCCAAAATCAATTTCTTTACTATCAGACCTTTTTGTGTTAAAATTTTAATAAAATATATTGCTTTTGCCTGGTTACTTAAATCAATCTGAACTAAACCCACAAGGTTTTAAAAACCTTGTGGGTTTTTAACATAAACAATTTGCCCATAAATATTTGTAATTTCTATGGATTGAATACGTCGGTTGCCGGACAAGTTATTTTTCCCTGCAAAGTAAAAATGCCTTTTGTTGGATTAGGATATATCTGTAAATCATTGGAATTTGTTATTTCATTAATCTTCATAATATCACCATTTTCATCTGTTTTTATCAGATAAACATTTTCATGTCCAGCACCAAAACTTTCAGTTTCACCAGCAATAATATATCCATTATCATTAGTTTGTTGAACTGAATTCCCCCAATCATAATCATCTCCGCCAAAAGTTTTTTCAAAAGTGATTTGTGCTTGTGAGATATTGCACAACCCTAACAATACTGCAAAAAATGTAAGTTTTTTCATAGTTTTTTAAATCCCAACAAATTTTTATTAAAATCTTATTAAAAAATCTGTGCTAATCTCTGTCTGAAGCGGATAAAACAACAATTTGAATAACGAACATTAGAACATTTGAATAATGAATAATGAAGTTGTTTTTGTTTTGATGCTGTTCATTATTCATTATTCTATTGTTCAAAAATTGCAATTACCTGCGAATATTGAGGAATTACCAAAGACATCTGCAACATCCTCTTTTTCAGATAACAAATATGTTTTAAGTCCTGTTTGTTTTGCACTTTCTGTATTTTGAAAAGAATCATCAATAAATAATGTCTCTTTTGGCTTAATATTGTTTTGAATTATAACAAAATCAAAAAAAAATTTATCCGGTTTTCTCATCCCTGTGTTAAAAGAAAGATAAGATTTTTCAAAAAGTTCTGAAAAATTTTTATAACCATATTCTTTTTCTAATTTCCTGATATACAGGTTATAATGAATCTTATTTGTGTTGCTTAACAGAAAAATCTTATATTTTTCTCTCAAATTTTCCAATAATCTTATCCTTTGTAAAGGAAAATCGCCTATCATAGCATTCCATGCTTTATCAATTTTATAATCAGAAATAGAAATACCTGTTATTTTTCTAATTTCATTATGGAATTTTTTTATAGATATAATTCCTTTTTCAAAATCTTTAAATAAATTAGTTTGAACAACTTGTGAATATATCTTAATTAAAATTTCTTACTCCCAATTTTTCAAATTCTTTGTTAGTAAGATGATAATCAACATTTAAGATAACTCCACCAAGGTCAAAAATTATATTTTTTATTTGTTTTTTGTCAATCATTTTATAAAAATACAAAAATAATTATAATAATATTTTTAATTCATTAAAAAAGTGTAATTTTGTGGTGTAATTTTTTTGTTTTTTTTGTTTTCAAAATTTTAGGGCCTATAGCTCAGTTGG
>CAZZDX010000347.1:0-2953 GCA_964653185.1 uncultured Bacteroidales bacterium | reverse complement strand
ATGAAAAACTCTGAAAATCTTGATGCGAATGAATTAATAGAAGTCCCCTTAATTTATACTTTTATGATTTATAAAGAAATAGCATATTTTTTTTTGATTCTTCTTTTTGTTTTTAATTTATAAATAAAAAATACTATTTTTTTAATTTTTTATTAACATTTTGTTGTTGATTATCAACAATTTAGCAAGTCAGAGACCTTAATTAATAAGCGAACAAAGGAAAAATTTTCATAAGTTCGTTTACTTCATTTTTAACAGAATTTATAATCTTTTCATTTTCAATATTCATAATCACTTTATCAATAAGGTCAACAATGACAGGCATATGTTCCTGTTTTAGTCCACGAGTGGTTATAGCAGGAGTGCCAACTCTGATACCTGAGGTTTGAAAAGGTGAGCGTGAATCAAAAGGCACCATATTTTTATTAACAGTGATATCAGCTTTGACCAGTGTATTTTCTACTTGTTTGCCTGTTATATCAGGAACTTTAGAACGTAAGTCAATTAGCATTAAATGATTATCTGTTCCATTGGAAATGAGATTATATCCTTTATTTACAAAGGCATCGGCCATTGTTTTAGCATTTTTTATTATCTGTTTTGTATATTCTAAATATTCGTCAGAGAGATCTTCGCCAAAAGCAACAGCTTTAGAAGCAATTACATGTTCCAAAGGTCCGCCTTGTTGTCCTGGGAAAACAGCTGAATCTAAGATAGATGACATTTTTCTTACTATTCCTTTTTTTGTCTTAATTCTCCAGGGATTTTCAAAATCTTTTCCCATAAGAATCATTCCGCCTCTTGGTCCTCTAAGTGTTTTATGAGTTGTTGTTGTAATGATATGAACATAAGGTAAAGGGTTGTTAAGTAATCCTTTTGCTATTAATCCTGCAGGATGGGCTATATCTATTACTAACAAAGCATTTACTTTGTCTGCTATATATCTCATTCGTTTATAGTCCCAGTCGCGTGAATAAGCAGAAGCTCCGCCAATGATTAATTTTGGTTTACAATCCAGAGCAATTTTTTCCATTTCATCATAATCAATAATGCCTGTTTCTTTTTTAACATGGTAAGCGACAGGGTGATATAGTTTTCCTGATAAGTTAACAGGTGAGCCATGAGACAGATGTCCTCCATGAGAGAGATCTAACCCCATAAAAGTATCGCCTGGTTTTAATATGGCAAAAAAGGTAGCAGCATTAGCTTGTGCTCCAGAATGAGGTTGGACATTGGCATATTCTGCACCAAAGAGTTGTTTAGCCCTATCAATTGCTAATTGTTCTGTTTGGTCAACAAACTGGCATCCGCCATAATACCTGTGTCCAGGATAACCTTCGGCATATTTATTTGTCATACAAGAGCCCATTGCTTCAAGGACTTGGTTACTTACAAAATTTTCTGATGCAATTAACTCAATACCATTTAGTTGGCGTTGTCTTTCCTGATTTATTATTTCAAAAACCTGATAATCTTTTTTCATGTGTTTATATTTTTGTAATTAGTTCATTTTTAAATACTTCGGGCTTTTAGCTATTAGCATTTTAGCTTTTAGCACTTAGCTTTTGGCTATTAGATTTTGTTATTTAATCTTTATTCTTAATACTCATACTTATACTTATACTTATACTTATACTTATAACTAATAACTAATAATTCATAATTCATAATTATAATCATTCCCTTGTGTGAACCGTAGGTTCATGGATGTTTCATAATATAAAGAATAAATTAAATGATTTAAACTATAATATTAAAGAATTTCAAAGTTAAAAATTTTAGGATATAAAGTTTAAAAATCATTAATTTATTCATATTTCAGCACTTTTATTTCTTTATTAAGAACCATAAGTCCGTTCATAGCGAGTGCTTTCATTTCATCTTCTCCCGGATAAACAAATACAGGAGCAATAAAAGAGACACGTTCTTTAATAGCGTCAACAAAAGATTTGCCATAAGTAACGCCGCCGGTAAGGAGTATAGCATCAACTTTACCTTTTAGTACTGTTGATTTTGCACCGATTGCTTTTGCCACCTGATAAGCCATAGCATCTTGAATGAGTTTAGCTTTTTCGTCTCCTGCTTCTATATTTTTTTCTACACTATAAGCATCATTTGTTCCAAGGTATGCTACATAACCACCTTTGCCTGTAATCATTTTTTTTATTTCTGCTTTAGTATATTTATTGCTGAAGCATAAATCAACGAGGTCTGCTACTGGCAGAGTGCCACTTCTTTCGGGAGAGAAAGGTCCTTCCCCATTCAATGCCTGATTAACATCAATGACTCTTCCTTTTTTGTGTGCTCCTATACTTATACCTCCGCCTATATGAGCTACAATAAGATTTATATCTTCATATTTTTTTGATATAGATTTTGCATATTCTCTGGCAATGGCTTTTTGGTTTAAAGCATGAAATATAGATATTCTTTGAAATAAAGGATGCCCTGATATTCTTGCTATATCTTCCATTTCATCAACAACGACAGGGTCGGCAATATAGGCCTTTGTATTTGGCAGGGATTTTGCAATATTATCAGCTATTAAACCGCCTAAATTACTTGCATGCTGTCCTAATACACCTTTTTTCAAATCTTCAGTCATTTGCTGATTAACAATATAAACACCTGATTTAATAGGTTTTATAAGTCCTCCTCTTGCAACGATGATTTTGATAGAATTAATAGGTATGTTAGCATTTTTTATTTCTTCAAGGATAATATTTTTTCTAAAATCGTATTGGTCGGTAATTTTTTTAAAATCCGCAATTTCTTTAGAAGAGTGTTTTATGTTTTTAAGGAATATTTGTTTTATGTTTTCAAAGACAGCAATTTTGGTAGATGTTGAACCTGGATTTATAACTAAGATTAATTTCTTTTTCATGTGTTTATATTTTTGTAATTAGCTGATTATTAGTTGTTTAAATTTTAGAAAAACTTATTGTCAGAAATT
>CAZZDX010000346.1:0-2958 GCA_964653185.1 uncultured Bacteroidales bacterium | reverse complement strand
ATTGTTAATTGTTAATTGTTAATTGTTAATTGTTAATTGTTAATTGTTAATTGTTGATTGCTGATTGCTGATTGTTGACTGCCGACTGTTGACTGGTAATTAATTATATTTTAACTTTACATTTATATACCCTCCTTTTATTATCCAGCAAAGTTCATCGCAACTATATATTTTTTTGGTTTTTATTTTATCGCCATCAACAGCCACAATAGTTTTATCATTAACTTTATACCGAGCTGTTACTGAATAATATTTGTTTATTGGCACATCAATATAATAATCTTCAGATCTTGCAGTATCTGTAAATTCAATATCATTGTCTTCAATATTATTTTTGTAAATGACAATGGGAACTTTGGGATTTTCATCATTGATAGTTAATTTAATTATTAGTTCACCTGTGTCAGGTTTGATTGTGTAACATTCGGAGCAGTCAGTGCTTTTCATATCACATTTGTCGCATGAATTTATCCCAATTAATAAGATTAAAAGTAATGCTATATAATTTTTTTTCATTTTTTTTGTATCTTTAACAAGACAAAAGTTTTTAGTTCTCAGTTTCTAATTTCAAATTTCAATTCGTAATCCGTAATCTGTAATTCATAATTCATATGTATTATCCTCCTATGTTATAAAAAGTATTTTTATTACTTATTGTTCCATATTCAGGTTTCTTCATTACAGCTTTTTTTATTGCTTTTTCTGCTCCCAATTTTCTGACATCAAAAGCAATATCATTAAAAAGGCAAGGTTTAATCATGCCATTAGCTGTTAATCTTATACGATTACAATGTTTACAATCTCCGCCTGTTCCATTTTCAACTTTCCAAAATTCTCCTGTCTCAAGATTCATCTGCCGTATAAAACGTAGTTCCAAATCATTTTCTTTACAAAATTTAGCAACTAATTGTGCATCAACTTCTTTATGCGATTTTTTTACAACACAATTAATTTTAACAGGAAGCAACTTTGCTTTTTTAGCTGCTTCAATACCTTTAAATGCCCTTGTTATATCTCCTAATCGTGTTATCTCATTATATTTTTTTGGATCTGTTGTATCAAGGCTAATATTAACTCTGTTTAATCCTGCATCAGCAAGAGGTTGAGCAAATTTATCCAAAAAAGTTCCGTTACTTGTCATTGCAAAGACATTTATTCCTTTAATTTTAGCAATCATATATACCAGATTTACAATACCTTTACGCACCAAAGGTTCTCCGCCAGTAATACGAACTTTATCTATACCTAAATTTACAGCAATTTTTACTATATTTGTTATCTCTTCAAAACTTAATATTTTGCTATGATCTATTAATTTTATTCCGTGTTCAGGCATACAATAGACGCATCTCAGATTACATCTGTCAGTTACAGATACGCGTAAATAATTTATTCTACGATTAAATTTGTCTAACATTTACAATTTCTCCTTTTTTTAAAATATTTTCATCTTTTTGTATAAAAATAATACCATCAGCATAAGATAATGAATTGAGGTGAGCAGAACCATGATATTCTACAGGCATAACAGTTTCTTCCTTAGTAACTGTTACAGGAATAAAGGACTTTCTTGTTACATTTTTACGTTTATATTCAACAGCCATTGGTAACTTAACATAAAATGGTGAATAGTTAAAATCCATCATTTTATATAAAAAAGGTTTTGCTAATAGCTCAAATTGTAAAAATGAAGATACAGGATTACCCGGTAAGCCAAAAAATGTTTTATTTTTTGCTATTCCAAAGCTGGTAGGTTTCCCCGGCTTTACAGCAACTTTATCAAAAAGTATTTTTATATTAGTTTTTTTCATGATTTCAAGGACAAAATCAAAATCTCCCATTGAAACACCACCTGTTAAAATTAAGACATCATTATTATGCAAAGCTTTTAAGACGGTCTTGTATATTGCATCTTTTGAGTCCTTTGTAATGCCAAAATAATTGGGTATAGCACCAACTTGTTGTATCTGTGCAATCAACTGATAAGCATTGCTATTTCTTATTTGTGATAATTCCGGTTTTTGATTTGGTTCAACTAATTCGTCTCCTGTAGAAATAATTCCAACTTTTGGTTGTCTTATCACAAAAGTTCTTATGCAACCAACAGTAGCAAGCATAGCTATATGCTGTGCTTTTATCTTTGTGCCTTTTTTTAAAACAATTTCACCTGATTTCACATCCTCATTTTTATGAATAATATTGTCATTTGTATGATCTTTTGTATAGCAAACTTTATTATCATCTGTCTTTTTTGTATATTCAACCATTAATACACAATCAGCACCATGTGGAAGCATAGCACCGGTCATTATTTTTGAACATTGATTTTCGGAAATATTTTTTTTAGGGATTTCTCCTGCACGTATGGTCTCTACAACTGTAAGTTCTTTTTTAATATCTTTTCTGCGACAGGCATATCCATCCATTGCTGACTTAGTAAATGGAGGTATTTCTATATCTGAAACAACATCTTCGGCAAGCACTCTGTTTAAAGAATTTTTAAAATCAATTTGTTCTTTTTCAAGAGTATATGCTGAATTCATTACAATATCATAAGCTTGCTCAAATAAAATCATAATTTTTTGTATTTATTTATATGTTTGCCGTAACAAATTAACAATTTTACTACATTTAGACTTCTTAAATTTTCATAAATTTTCTTGCTAAAATTATACCTTTTATTATTGTAATAATTTTAAATCATCAAATTTTAAAAAAAAAATTAACTATTTTTCTCTAATTTTAGATTTCTTAAAGTTCAATAAAAAAATATATTATTTTTGAACATTTTTTTTATCAATAACGAAAAATCCCGAAAGGGATTTAATTTTAATAACCACAGGTGCAACCTGTGGTATTTAACTAATCATATTAACATCAATCAGGCGGTTGCCTGATTGTAGCATAATTTATTATTCCTTTAACTCCGCATTGCATACGGAGTTATTAATATTTTTC
>CAZZDX010000345.1:0-2969 GCA_964653185.1 uncultured Bacteroidales bacterium | reverse complement strand
CATTAACGAGTGCAGACAAGGATTTCCTGAAAGACACTACTATTAATGGCTATTTGGAATTGAATTCATTAACGAGTGCAGACAAGGATTTCCTGAAAGACACTACTATTAATGGCTATTTAGATTTGAGTTCATTAACGAGTGCAGACAAGGATTTCCTGAAAGGCACTACCATTAATGGCTCTTTGGAATTGAATTCATTAACGAGTGCAGACAAAGAAATTCTGAAAAAAAATATAAAATATTTAAAAAAAGGATATAATAAAAAAGGTTCTTATTGTTTTTTCGATAATATCTTAAGTAAAGTAACTTTTATTTCAAAAAAATCAGGCTGTATAATATATACTACTCCTAACGGGTATATAGCAAAGAAAAATAATTATACTGCACACGGAAGCACATTGAGAAAGGCTATACAAGATGTTAATTTTAAAATTATCTCTGAGAAATTAAAAAAAGAACCGATAACACCTGATACTATTATTACAGTTCAATATTATAGAATTATCACAGGAGCTTGTGAGGAGGGTTGTAAATTGTGGATGACACAAAATAATATTATTAAAACGAAATATAAGGCTAAAGATTTATTACCTATACTTAAAAAGACTAATGCTTATGGGGTTGATAAGTTTATAAGTTTATGTAAATTTTAATTAAAAAAAAGAAGTTGATTTGATAATTAACGAATATTTAAAATAAATAAATATGAAACAACGAGAGAGACTTAGACAGGTAATATTAGACAAGTACAAAGGACATTGTGCTTATTGTGGTTGTGAAATTGATTTAAAGACTATGCAAATTGACCACATAATACCAAAAATTGAATATAGTTATCATTTAGAATATGATAAAAATTCTGAAAAAATCATAAACCATAAAGACGATATTGATAATTTAAATCCAAGTTGTCGACTTTGCAATCATTATAAAAGTAATTTTTTATTAGAGGATTTTCGTAAAAATTTAATATGTTTATCGGAAAGACTTGCAAAAAATTATAAAATTAGAATAGGAATTCGTTATAAAATACTTCACATAACTTCTTTTGATGGAAAGTTTTATTTTGAAAAATATTTTAATAAATAAATATGAAAGAAATTAAATTTAGAGCGTGGGACAATAAAGAAAAAAAATGGTTGTTAGGATATGATTATCCTGATTTAGGGGGATTTGATATTTGTGGAGAAACAATTATGAGTGGAGAGTGGGGGAATGTTATAGGGGCTTTTATTTTTGAGCGTGATGGGAAAGAATGGGAAGATTTAAAAATAATGCAATTTACAGGATTAAAGGATAAAAATAATAAAGAAATATACGAAGGAGACATAATTAAATACACTCACCATAAAAAATATTTATTAAAAGACTTCACTGCTAAGGTTGAATGGAACAATGAATTTGCTTGTTGGAGTTTTGTTTTTATAAAAACTTCTAATTATTCTGATATTTTATTGCCTTGCGAACACGATGAATTTTCAATAGATATACTGCCATATATTGAAGTGGTGGGAAATATATACGATAAAATTTATAAAAATTGTAATATATGAAACAGAAAGAATTAGAATATCGCAAATTTGATACAATTAGCAAAGCGACAGAGGTGCTGAAAGAAATATTTAAAAAATATCCTGAATTTGAAATGTTAGAAATTTGCAAAAACGAATATAACAGAGAGCGGACACCTGACGAGTTAAGTCGTTGTGCTTCGCAAATGGGAGTGTTACTGTGCAGAGTAGGTGAAGTAGTAGCAGAAATGACTACAAGGGCAAACGAGGCATATATTTACAGGAAGTTTAAATACCTGTGGAGCTTCAATTCTTTGTCAGGCTTAACCGCAAAAGAGCGGGAAAATATAGCAATGGAACAAACATTAGAAAATTATGAAATAGAACTTGTCAATAGATATATAGCAGACCTTATAAAAGTTAAATATGAAGATTATGCAAGGTTTGTAAATTTGATACAGACAAGGCTCGGAGTATTAAAGCAGGAAAGAATTAACAGTAATTTTTAACTTAAACTTATATAATATGACAGCACGAGAATATTACATTAAAAAATTTGGTGAAGAACCAAAGACAGACACAGAAAAAGTTATGCCTGCAATAGCCTTTATAAAACGATTTATCAGCATACAGGGAAAAACAGGAACAGATAAAATAAAAAAAGCAAAAAAGCTATTAAATGATATTAATAAATTTAATTTTACTGATAATAATGGAATTAATACCAAATATGCAAAAGAAATTATTTATATTAAACGTCATTTAGAAAAAGATTTAACAAAATAATTTAACAGCGAATGAAAATTACAATTAATACAGCTTTATGGGTAGTGGCACAACAGCACAATAAATTTCTAACTTTACATATTATAAACATTTAAATCTTAAAATCATGGAACAGAAAATTAATGAAATTGAAGTAAACGGGGTAAAATATATCCCGAAGGACACTGCAATCAAACAGGAGTTTGCGGGCAGTATCAAAATTGTAGTCCTACAAAGGGCGTGGGTATATATAGGTAGGTTTGAACGCAATGGGAATGACTGTAAATTACATAACGCTTATTGTATTCGTCGGTGGGGAACTACTAAAGGACTTGGTGAACTTGTCAATGGCAAGACTAAGGACACTGTCCTTGATAAATGCGAAGGGGTTGTAGAATTTGATTATTTAACCATCGTTCATACAATAAGTGTGAATGAAAATAAATGGGAGTTATGAGGAGGATAGCTATAAATTATGAAGATAGCCAACATATAGGCAACGGCAACGGCAACGGCAACGGCAACGGCAACGGCAATGGCAACGGCAACGGCAACGGCGACGGCTACGGCGACAGCTACGGCTACGGCAACGGCAACGGCAACGGCAACGGCGACGGCAACGGCAACGGCTACTGCAACGGCAACGGCAACGGCGACGGCTACGGCTACGGCTACGTCAACGACAACGGC
>CAZZDX010000344.1:0-2969 GCA_964653185.1 uncultured Bacteroidales bacterium | reverse complement strand
CAACAGAACCAAATACTGTTTATGTGCCTGATTTAATAGCCAAGGGCTCAATAACAGCTGAAAATATGAACGTAACAGGACAAACAGTGTTTGATAGCTTGCTGGTGCAGAAAAAAATAACAATTGGCACAAATTCAATGTATTTAGGAACAAATTCATTAGGTGTTGATAATAATCTATGGACTGATATTGGAGATATGTATATTCAAAGTGAAACAGGTAATGATTTGAATACAATAATAAATGCTAATAATAAAGGTTTTGTAGGCATTGGAACAAACAATCCTCAACAAAAATTACATATTTATAAGCCATCTTTGCCTGTAAAACCAGACCCAATTGGATTAAGAATTGAAAAAGAAGATTGCGGTTACTGGGATATGTTAGTTGATACAGGTAGTTTATTTTTTACTAATATTCCTTTAGACCCTTTTATTCATTCTCAATTATCATTAACAAAACATGGTAATGTTGGTATTGGAACAAACAATCCTCAACAAAAATTACATGTTAATGGAAACATTTTAATAAAAGGTGAAAACAGTAGTTTATTATTTGGTGATGGCGAAACAGGAACCTGGGGTAACTGGGGAATAGAGTATCAAGATCAAGGACTTAATTTTTGGAAACCCTCTGGAAGCTCCGGCGGATTTGCTAATTATATTCTTTTTCTTAGTGATGATGGTAATGTTGGAGTTGGGACCAAGAATCCTCATCCTGATAGTAGATTTAATGTTGTAAATTATGAAGATAGTAAGCATAGGTATGCCGGTTATTTTATATCGGACTTTGTATCTGATGAACCAATTTATGGAATTTTTGGACTTGCAATGGGTTCATCACATAGTAATGTTGGTGTTATAGGAAAAGCACTCACACCCTGTCTTTTAAATTATGGAGTAGTAGGCGAAGCATGGAATGCAACGGAACGAAATTATGGAGGTTTCTTTTCTGCAACGACATCAACCAGTTCTTTGGGTGGGAATTTTGCAATTACAGGAGTTGCAATAAATGCAAAAGGACATGAATGTACAGGTCTTTCATCCTCTGCTAGAGATGCAAGAACAAACTATGGAGTTAAAACATCTGCTTCTGGTGGACTATATGCTTATGGTATTTATGCAGGTGTCGGATATGCATCTATAGAGGAATGGGCTGGCTATTTTTCCGGAAATGTTCATGCAACCGGAGATATTACATGGAATTCTGATATAATGATGAAGAAAAATATACAGAACATAGAAAATAGTTTGAATATTATTTCGCAATTAAATCCCAAAAATTTTAATTTTAAAGTATCTGATTTTCCCAGTATGAACTTGCCAAATGGTTTACATTATGGGTTAATCGCTCAGCAGGTGGATTCTGTTTTACCTGAAATTGTTTGTGATGTTACTCATCCTGCTAAATATGACTCTCTTGGTAATATTATATATGATAAAATAGAGTATAAAGGTATAAATTATATATCTCTAATACCTATTTTAGTCCAAGGAATAAAGCAGCAACAAGACACTATTAAAAAACTAAAAGATATAGTTGAATCTTATGGAAAAAGATTTGAACATATTGACTCAGTATTAGTTCAATGTTGTTCAAGCAACAAGTCATTGTTAATAAATAATAGTGATACTAATAATAATGAAATTAATGAAACAGAAATTAATTCTGGTAATTCAATTCTTTATCAAAATCGTCCTAATCCATTTAGTAAAAAAACAGAGATAAATTATTACTTATCTGAAAATGTAACTCAATCTTCAATTTTAGTTTTTAATATGCAAGGAATATTAATCAAAAGCTATAATCTAAAAACATTAAAAGGAAATGATAAAATAGTAATTAATGGAGGAGAACTAATTCCCGGTATATATATTTATGCTTTAATTGTAAATAACAAAGAAATTGATACTAAAAGAATGATACTTACTGATTAAATATTGATTAAAACTATATAAAATAATATTATTAATATTAATTAAAATAACAGGAGGTTTAAAAATGAAAAAAATAAATTTATTTTTTATTGCATTTATATTTATCTTTACTTTAAGTTCAAATAAAGTTATTAATGCTCAGCAAGCTATCTTTACACTTGAAGATAGTGATGGATGTGCACCTTTTGAAGTTACTATTCATAATTCTTCAATAGATGCAAACGAATATTATTGGGATTTTGGTGACGGAAATTATGATACTACATCAAGTTCTGTATTTACTCATATATATGAAAATTCACCAGGCGGTGAATTTGATTATGATTTAAAATTAATAGTATCAGATTCACTGGGCTTAACAGATACGATGATACAAATAGTAACTGTATATCCTCAGGTTATAGCAAATTTTTATGCATATACAGATACAGCAGGATATAGCCCTTTTACAGTATCATTTATTGATCAATCTGAAGGTGCTTCATACTGGAATTGGAACTTTGGTGATGGTGATGTATCAGGCAACATGAATCCAAATCATACATTTATAAATGATTTAGCATTTGATACTACATATATAGTAACGTTAATAGTTTGCTCGTATTATGGATGCTGTGATACTTTTTCACTTGAAATAACTGTTTATTCAGCTACAGGAATCATTGTTCATAATAGTAAAAACAGCTCTGTTATTTTATTCCCAAATCCGAACAAAGGAACATTCCTGCTTAGTTTTTATGTTGAAAAACCTGAAAATATTATTATACAAATAATAAATGATTTAGGTCAGAATGTCTGTAAACAGGAGCATAAAAAATTCAAAGGCAAGTATAATAAGGAAATTGATATAAGTTCGTTTAAAAATGGTATTTATATGCTAAACATAAAAGTTGGCGAAAATACTTATACAAAAAATATTTCTGTTATGCGGTAAATAAAGTATTGCTAATGTAAAAAAATAAAAAACTTTGTAAAATAAACCTTACTCTTTTTTTATAGCCAATACACCTATAGTATCTTATTCAAAATATT
>CAZZDX010000343.1:0-2976 GCA_964653185.1 uncultured Bacteroidales bacterium | reverse complement strand
ATTGATATAATAAAAAATTATATTCTCGCTTGGTTTGATTAAGTTTATATTATTTTTTTATATATATTTAAATTTTTAATTTTTTTTATAAAAATAAAAAAAAAAAAATAAACTACAATTTTTTTTATTATATATAATAAAATATATGGGACTAATAATTTTTATTCTTTTACATTTTATTTATGATGAGATTATAATTTTGTTAAAAGTTGTATAAATAATAGTATATCTGGAATGACAATGAATAAACTTAATTATTAAGTTTGCATTTTTTGTATCGTCTCGATAATTACTGGTAAACCCGTAGGAAATTTTTCCAACAGGGTAAATTATATAATATAAAAACCAAAATCCAAAATCTGATAAAAAAGGTTACTTTTGAGTTTGGAATTTTTTCAGATGACTGCCTGATTTGTTTTGAAGTTTGAGATTTGAAGTTGGGATTTATTTTAATTAATACCATTACTTTTTGAGAGGATATTATTTTTTTATAATTTATTAATTATGTATAGATTAGATATACTACCTTTAAATAAGTGGCTTGGGCATTACGAATTACCTTTTATTGTTAGTGGTCCTTGTAGTGCTGAATCTGAGCAACAATTACTTGACACAGCAAAAGCTTTGGCAAATATATCAAATGTAAAAGTATTTCGTGCAGGTATTTGGAAACCAAGGACACATCCAAAGACCTTTGAAGGCGTTGGCATTAAAGGATTAAAATGGCTTAAGAGTGTTAAGAAAGAGACAGGACTTTTAACAGCAGTTGAGGTTGCTACTCCTAAACATGTTGAAGAATGTTTGCGTAATAAAGTTGATATATTATGGATAGGAGCAAGAACAAGTGTAAATCCTTTTTCGGTTCAGGAGATATGTTCTGTTTTAAAAGGTACTGACATTCCTGTTATGGTAAAAAATCCTGTTAATCCGGATGTTCAGTTATGGTTAGGTGCTCTTGAAAGGATTAATCAGGCAGGTATTAAAAAATTGATTGCTATACACAGAGGATTTTTTTCTTTTAAAAAAAATCTTTATAGAAATAATCCTTTATGGGAAATACCTGTTGAGCTCAAACGATTGTGTCCTGATTTACCTGTTATTTGTGACCCGAGCCATATTTGTGGTAATAAGGAATTGCTTTTAGATGTTTCGCAAAAAGCCCTTGATACAGGTATGGATGGTTTGATGATAGAATCTCATATAAATCCGGATATTGCTTTAACAGATACAAAACAACAAATTACTCCACAACAATTATCTGAATTAATTTATAAACTTAAAGTTCATAAAGCCCTAGGTAATGTCAATTCTGAAGATAAGTTAAAAAAATTAAGAAACCTGATTGATAAGCTTGATAATGAATTACTTAATATTGTTTCAGAACGAATGAAAGTTTCTGAAAAAATTGGCAGATATAAAAACAACAATAATATTGCTATATATCAAAAACAACGTTGGAACAAAATGATACGTAATAATTTGATTATTGGTAATAAATTTGGACTAAATAAAGATTTTTTGTCAAAATTTTTTGCTTTAATTCATAAGGAGTCAATTCAAAGACAAAAGAATAACAAGACAGAAATGAAAAAAATTTAATTGACCTAACCTGGACAAGCCAGAACCAAAAAGGAAATAAGAAAATCAATTTAAAATGCAAAATGTAAAATGCAAAACTAGGTAGCAATAAATAAAATATTCTGCCAAAAAAACACGAATTTTAGAACTTAGCGAAGCGATCTCACGAACGAAGTGAGTAATTAAGATACTAAATTAGTACTTGTAGTAGTATTTTTTTTAAACCCATCTCTTTTTTTTAAAATAAAGTATCAGTAATATTGCAATTACTAGCATACATCCAATGATTACCCAGAAAGATTCAGGGCTATTTTGCAGAGGTAATCCTATATTCATTCCATATAATCCTGTAATAAATGTAAGCGGCAGTAATATTGTAGAAAAAAAAGTGAGGACTTTCATTATTTCGTTAGTTTTATTTGTTTGCAGAGAGTCAAATGTCTTAGATAAACCTTCAATCAATTCCTGATAGTCCTCTGTTAAATCCCAGCTTTTTTGGTAATAGTCAAGGATATTGCCCCAGTATTCTTCCATATCTTCGGCAAATCCTTTTATTTCGCCTGATTCAAATTTAGTAAAAAGTCGAAGTTGAGGTTTGATTATAGTATTAAGTAGAATAATATTTTTTCTTGTAATGGATACTAATTCAATAGTTTTTTCCGGACGTTTTGAAAATAGATCGTTATTAATTATGTTTACAATATTTCCAATATTTTTTATTATAGTGAGTGTTTCTTTTAAGAGTTGTTCAAGAATTATATAAAGCAAGGCATCACTTGTATTAAGTTCTAATTCGCCTGAAATTTTTTTATTTTTTTTTGTTTTATTAAATAGTTCTTTAACTGCCCAGTGAGATTTGCAAATAGTAATAATATAATTTTTGCCCCAAAATATTTTCACTTCTTTAGTAATTAAAAATTTATTTGATTTATCAAAGTATGGAAAGTGTAAGATAATGAAGTAGTAGTCATCATAGATATCTATTTTTGGACGTTGAGTTTTACTACGGCAGTCCTCAATATCAAGAGGATGAAAATCATAATTATCCTGAAGATGCTGAAAGTCCTTATCAGAAGGATTTGAAATATGATGCCAGTTAAGTGTTTTATATTGAATTGTTTCAATCATAAGCCATGTCCTCCTGTTAAAATAATTAAACTTATTTCTACATTTTATATATTATTTTTTTTTAAAAAATGCAAATATAAATAAATTTTTAAAATTATTTATTAATATTATATATTTTTTAGGTTCTTCGATAAAATGTGTGGAAAAAATGTTATAAGGAAATAAGTATATAAAGGAAATAGGGGATATAAGGGATATAAAAAAAATAAGTTATCCTATTTAGTGTCTGTTCGTAATGTCGTCATTTTTAAAAAAGTACACAAAAATTTT
>CAZZDX010000342.1:0-3002 GCA_964653185.1 uncultured Bacteroidales bacterium | reverse complement strand
TATTTTTGAGCAAAATATTAATAAAAGCAGAGGTTTTTAGACAAACTGCCGTTATCATCAATTGCTCATTTTTTTAGAACTATTTTGAAAAGTGAATTTGTTATTAATATTTGGTAGTTTTGTGCCATATTAAGACGACATCTAATGAACTATTTTAAACCAAATAAACTACTCAATTACGATGATGATTCAATTATTAATGAAATCAAGCGGGTTTATTTTAAGGTATTTCAGGGCAAACGAATGACAACCAAAAAATTTAGTCAACATTCAAGAGTTTCAGTAGACACGATAATTAAGCGATTCGGTTCATGGCATCACGCACTTCAGAAAGCTGGTATTATTACTAAGAACATAAAAGTTGAAAAAAAGAAACAAATTCCACTGGACGAAATAAAAAGAAATATTGATAGAGTAATTACCCTGAACAAAGGCGAGTATTTTACATACAAGTTTTATAAAGAAAACAATGGGAAACATTCATTTGCAACTTTGACAAAACGTTTTGGATATACTAAATGGGATGAATTATTAAACAAAGAGTTTTCGATATTTAGAATAAGAAAAATAATATTACAAAAACAGAAACCAGAACCTATTCCGGAATGGAAACTATTCAACGAAATAAAAACTGTTTGGGATAATATTTGCCGAAGACCAACTTATTCAGAATTTAAAGAAAATGCAAAAATTGGCATTAGAGTATACGAAAGGAGATTCGGAACATGGACAAAAGCTATAGAACGTTTCTGTTTGGCAAATGAGGAGTACAATAGTAGCACGGAAGATATAGGATTTAACACGACAAAAGACTTGCTAATTCAAGAACTACATCAAATCGTGAGAGATAACAATTTAGAAATTCTCAATCAAGGTGACTACAAAAAGTATGGCGGCAAATACAGTGTGCAAACCTATTACAATCATTTTGGCAGTTGGAAAAATGCGAAAAAAGCTGCCGGCCTTAAAATAGGGAGAGTCGCACCAAGTGAAGAAGAGTTATTCAATGAATTACAAAGGATTTGGGAGCAACTGGGAAGGCAGCCATTACATAATGAAATGAAAAAATTAGGCAAATATTCTCATAAATCATATGCTCATAAATTTGGTAGCTGGATACAAGCTATATATGCTTTTATCGCTGACAGGGAAGGAGAAAATCAAACTAACGACAAAGAAAAAGTAATTAAAGATGAGAACTTGCCAAAAGAAGATTCTAATAAAACGATTACTCATTTAAGTGGGGTCATTAAAATGACAACTCCGAGAATTCCTTCAACAAGATTACGCTTTCAAGTTCTTCATCGCGACAAATTTACTTGTGTAACCTGTGGTAGAAGCCCGAAAAATACTAAGAATATTACTTTACATGTAGACCACATAACTCCGTATTCAAAGGGTGGAGAGACTGTATATGACAACCTTCAAACACTTTGTAGTAAATGTAATTTAGGTAAATCAGACACAGAATTATAAAAAATACAGCACACACCAACAATAAGAGGCTACTTTAGTCGCTCGTGGTCAGAAAAAAATGAGCAAAATATGATAACATGCGCTAAATTCAATGCGGGTGAAGTGATAGTTTGAAAGGTCTGTACTTTCTACTATCTTTGTTGTCGTGGGACAGGTACGTTGCTTTTAATCCCGCACTTAATTTAGCCCTGTCCGTTGGCGTTCATTGGAGGAGACCGAACTGCAAATAGAAAAGTCAGAAGATAAATTGAGATTATTTTTATTTAGGGAAACAAAATATTGTCAATAAAATAATGAGATAGAAAAAAGCAATAAATGAATTGAATAAAATAGTTTTGTTTAAATAATAGAAAAAATAGTATTTTTGATAATTCTAATTTATAAAATTAAATACATATTATGAACACTATCATAAAATTTGAGGAAATTGAAAAAAAGATTATTGATATCAGGGGGAGAAGACCATTATAGATAGTGATGTGGCAGCTCTATATTCTGTTGAAACAAGAGAGATAAATCAAGCGGTCAAAAATAATTCCGACAAATTTCCTGAAGGATATATTTTTAAACTTACTCCTAAAGAGTGGAAATCAGTGAAATCAAAATTTTTGACTTCACCTCTTGGGGGCGGGAAAGTAAAGTTACCAAAAGCGTTTACCGAAAAAGGTTTATATATGCTCGCTACTATTATTAAAAGTAAAAAAGCAACTCAAACAACTCTTGCCATCGTTGAAACATTTGCAAGAATCAAAAATCTTTCAAGAAATATAAAAGAGTTGTCCAATGTGACAGATGAACGGAAAAAGAAGGACATCATGCGGAAAAGCGGTGAAATTATTACCGAAATTTTTAGTGATGACCTTAGTTTAAATGAAACCGAAACGACAATGGAATTAAACTTTGCGGTATTAAAATTTAAACATACTATAAAAAGAAAATGATTAGTAAATTTGTAAAAAAAATTCATTGCAGTTTAAAAATAAAATTTTATCTTTGTAAATAATTAACACAAGTTATCATAAACAACCTTGTGAAACTTGACAAATACTGATATATTATGGAAGATATTCCAAAATTGAAAATAAAAATTAGGAACTTCAGAGCTATAAAAAGTGCTGACATAATTCTTAATGGAATTACTGTAGTTACGGGTATAAATGGAAGCGGCAAAAGTACAATATCAAAGTTAATTTATCGTACAATCAAAACTTCCATTGATTTTGAAAAAATAATTACAGAAAATCTTTCCTATGAATTAAGAGATATTAGATATTTTATAGATGAATTATCAAATGAAGTAGAACGTTTTTATAGAGGAAATATTGAATTAAAGAAAAAGATGTTAAATGAAGAATTAGATTTCAGATACAAAATTCATCGTTTGTTTAGTTTTAGTGGTGATTTAGATTTAAAAGAACAAGAAGAAAGAGTTTTATCCGCAATTGATTTCCTAAGTACTACTTATTCTCAATTTCGGTTTAATTAAAAAAACATGGTTGCTAAAACAGAGGTTTAAATCCTGTCAT
>CAZZDX010000341.1:0-3015 GCA_964653185.1 uncultured Bacteroidales bacterium | reverse complement strand
AATAAAAACAGATAGATTAGGCCATATCTCATGAATATTTTTTAAATTATAATAAGATATAATTTTTTCCAATAAGATTTGTAACCATGCTGGCACACCAACGATAGCCCCAATATCCCAGTCCTTAGCTTTTTTAACTATTTCGTTTAATTTTGTTGACCAGTCGCGTTCTTTTGATATTCTTTTTCCGGGTTTATAATAATATTGAAACCAAAAAGGAATTTTTCCTGTTGTAATTCCTGACAAATCTCCTTCATAATAGGTTCCATTATATTGAAGATGTGTGCTGCCACCAAGCATTAAGACACCTTTTTGAAAAAATCCTTTGGGAAAACCATAATTTGCAATAGATATTCCTTGTTTTATACTGGTTTTTCTGATAGAACGAATCATATCATTAGTTACAGGAATTCTTTTACTTGATGACCCTGATGTGCCTGAACTAAGTGCAAAATATTTAACTTTCCCAGGCCAGCATACATAGGTCTCTCCACTCAAATCGCGATACCACCATTCCATAAATATAGAATCATAAGTATAAACAGGGATTTTTTTCTTAAACTCATTGATTATATCATCATGTTGTAAAATATCCAAAAAATCATAATATTCACCAAAAGAAGTTAAACTGGCTTTTCTTAATAGCTTTTTTAAAGTTTTTTTTTGAGTTTTATAGCTATTAAATATCAATTTCTCTTTTGATATTTTGTTTCTTCGTTTTGCTGCTCCTTTTATAATTGGACTTAATATTGGCATAGTATATTAATTTGAGCACAAAAGTATAAAAAATTAATTGTTTTTATAATAATTATTTATATTCATTATTTTATTACCTTTGCTTAAATTTATTATTAAATAATTTTATATAATGAGAGAAATAGATTTATCACAAATGAAATCTGGTGAGCAAGGCATTATTTCGGCAATTAAAAGTGGATATGGACTTACTGAAAGAACAGAATCCCTTGGCATTAGAATAGGAATAAAAATCAAGAAAATATCATCACAGCTTATGCATGGACCTGTAACTATTCAAGTTGGAAATACACAAGTTGCTATAGGTTTTGGTATGACAAAAAAAATTTTTGTAAAAGTTGAATAAAACACAAGTCCGCCTAAGGAGAGTAATTCAAATTAGTAAGTAGAAAATTATATATATTTATATTTCTATGATTAAGGAAAAGGATAAATGCTAAAAAATAGAAAAAAATCTGATATGTTATATAGAAAGATATTTTTAATAGGAAATCCTAACGTAGGTAAAAGTGTTATTTTTTCAAGATTGACTGGCGTTCAGGTAATATCTTCCAATTATCCCGGGACAACAGTTGAATTTACAAAAGGGTATATAAGGATTGATGGGGAAAGATTTGAGGTAATTGATATTCCTGGAACTTATACCCTTAAACCAACTTCAAAAGCCGAAGAAGTTGCTGTTAAATTACTGGATAATGCTATTAAAGAAGGTAATAACATTTTTATAAATATAATAGATTCTACAAATCTGGAAAGAAATCTAAATCTTACCCTTCAACTCATAAAAAAAAGAATTCCTCTTATTATTTGCTTAAATTTTTGGGATGAGACAAAACATACCGGCATTCATATTGATAAAAATAAGTTGGAAAATATTTTGGGTGTGCCTGTTGTGCCAACCTGTGGAATAACAGGAGAACATATTAAAGAACTTGTATCAAAATTAAAAAAGGCAAAAATTAGTAAATATCAATATAAAGAAGGCGAAAAATGGACTAAAATTGGTAAAATTATAAATGATGTTCAAAAATTAACTCATCGTCATCATACTTTTGGGGAAAGATTAAGAGATGCCTCAATACATTCATTGACAGGAATTCCAATTGCAATTATTGTTTTGTTCCTTTCTTTTAAAGCGATACAAATTATAGGAGAATCTTTAATTAATTATCTTTTTGAACCTCTTTTTGTAAATATATGGTTGCCTTTAATGGTGAAATTATCAGGAGCATTGGTCTCGTCGGGTTTTATTCATGATATATTAATTGGTAGGTTGATTGACGGTAATATAGATTTTGTAGAATCAATGGGTTTATTAACTACAGGTCTGTTTGTTCCTATCGCAATGGTTTTGCCATATATTTTTGCTTTTTATCTAATCTTAAGTTTTTTGGAAGATTCTGGTTATCTTCCGCGTCTTGGTGTTTTGCTTGATACTTTTATGCATAAATTTGGACTTCATGGAATTGCAATAATTCCTATGTTGCTGGGATTTGGATGTAATGTTCCCGGAGCATTGGCAACAAGGATATTAGAGACAAGGAAAGAAAAATTTATTGCTGCTACTCTTATGGCAATAGCAGTTCCATGTATGGCACAGATGGCTATGATTTTTGGCTTAACAGCTAGCTATGGCTTACATGCAATTTTGCTCGTCTTTGGTGTCCTTTTTATTGTATGGATAATTACAGGAATCATTCTTAACTTATTTACAAAAGGCGAAAGTCCTGAGATATTTATGGAGATACCTCCTTATAGATTTCCCTATATACCCGGACTGTTAAAAAAACTTTGGATGAGAGTATTAAATTTTTTAAAAGAAGCCATACCTTATGTCCTACTTGGTGTACTTATTGTAAATATCCTTTATACATTACATATAATAGAATTTATTGGAAAAATAGCTTCACCGGTTGTAACAGGAATTTTAGGACTTCCAAAAGAAGCTGTAGGAGCATTGGTAGTAGGATTTCTTAGAAAAGATGTTGCTGTTGGAATGCTTATACCATTAGGATTAACTATGAAACAAATGGTTATTGCATCTGTTGTTTTAACAATGTATTTCCCTTGTATAGCAACCTTTGTTGTATTATTTAAAGAACTCGGAATAAAAGATATGATAAAATCAACATTAATTATGATTATAGCAACATTAACAGTTGGTGGAATATTAAATCTTATTTTATAAAAAATTTTATATAAAATTACACTATTATCCGACTAAAATTGAAAAACAAATTTTTTAAATCATAAACAACT
>CAZZDX010000340.1:0-3022 GCA_964653185.1 uncultured Bacteroidales bacterium | reverse complement strand
GTCTATGGAAAACTCTGAAAATTTTGATGCGAATGAATTAATAGAAGTCCCCTTAATAATCCTTTTTTTTTACTTTTGCAAATATACGAATTACAAAGTTTTATTTGTTAAAAAAAACGAAAGATATATGGCAGAAATAAATAATTTACAAAGACAAGGTTTTGCCAGTAAGTTTGGAGTTATTGCAGCCACAGCCGGCTCAGCAGTAGGACTTGGCAATATATGGAGATTTCCTTATGTAACAGGCACTAATGGGGGAGGAGCATTCATTTTTATTTATCTTATTTTTGTAATAGTAATAGTTATAAATGTTATGCTCTGCGAATTTATTATTGGTCGCAGTGCTCAAAAAAATCCTGTTGGTGCATTTAAAAAACTTGCTCCGGGTAAACATTGGCACTTTGTAGGACTTATGGGCGTTGTAGCAGCTTTTGTTATACTCGCTTTTTACAGCACTGTAGCTGGATGGACATTAGAATATATTTTTAAGTCAATAACAAATGCTTTTAGCAATAAGAATCCGTCAGAACTAAGTTCTATGTTTGATACATTCAAATCAGGAAATTTTTTGCCTGTGCTTTGGCAATTAGTATTTATGGGTTTAACGGTCTGGATTATAATTTCAGGTGTTCAAAAAGGTATTGAAAAGTATTCAAAGATATTGATGCCTTTGTTATTGATAATCATTATTATTTTAGATATCAGAGCTATTACATTGCCCTGTGCAGGTAAGGGCTTATCATTTTTGTTTAATCCTGATTTTTCAAAAGTAACGGGTAATACTATTTTGCAGGCACTGGGACAGGCATTTTTTTCATTGAGTGTAGGTATGGGAACATTAATAACTTATGGCTCTTATATTAACAAAAAAGAAAATTTGGCAAATACAGCGGTTACAGTTGCAGGTATAGATACTCTGGTTGCAATATTAGCAGGCATTGCCATATTTCCTGCTGTTTTTGCTTTTGGTATTGAACCCAGCGCAGGTCCCGGACTGGTCTTTATCACATTACCAAATATATTTCAACAAATGACAGGAGGATATATTTTTTCACTCTTATTTTTTGTTTTGTTATTAGTGGCAGCTTTAACTTCCTCAATATCTGTTCTTGAAGTAGTAGTTGTATATTTTGTTGAAGAACTTAAAATGGTTCGCCGTAAAGCTACTATTGTTGCAGGTGTATTGATAAGCATACTTGGAATTTCCTGCACTTTATCATGGGGCGCAATGTCAGGCATATCCTTTTTTGGTAAAAATATATTTGACTTGCTGGATTTTTCTGCTTCTAATATATTCCTTCCTATAGGTGGACTTTTTATAGTTTTATTTATTGGATGGTTTTATAAAAAAGAATTCACAAGACAAGAACTTTCAAATAACGGGAAGTTTAAAGTCAGATATTTTTCTGTTTTTATATTTTTAGTTAAGTTTATTGCTCCTGTAGCTATTGCAATAATATTTTTAAATGGTATAGGATTGCTGAAATTTTAGTTAGGGTAAAAGTAAAAACAAGATAAGAGTAAATGGAAAAAGCACAAAGTATCAAGTTCCCGGCTTTTGGTTCCAAGTTCAAAGTTCAATATTCAAAGCTTGCTCTGAGAACTAAGCGAAGTGATTTCACAAAGTAATTACTTATGTTATATTTCCTCATTTAACAATGCTTTTACATCTCCAAAATACGAATTTATTTTATCAAGAGATATTTTCTTTTCTTTTTTATAACATAATTTAAAATAATTTCTTAAGTTCTTTAATTCATTTTCTATTTGATTTAAAGGATTGTCTAAAATACCCTGTAAAGTAACAGTTCTTTCTCCTTTCTTGTATCTCTTTATTGAAGATAAATAACTTAATGAGTAAGATAGGATAGAAAGAGAATAATTCAGATTGATAAAAATAGATTTATTAAGAATCTCTGAATCTAATTCAAATCCGGTTTCAAAAAAATAATTTTTCATTTTGGACCACGACATATTAGAAATAAGCATTTCCGCAAATAATTCCCTTTTCGCTAAAAAATAATATTGATCTGCTTGCAAAAATGTTTCAATGCTTCTTTTTCCTAAATAATCATAAATATGTTTATTTGGGGAAGTGTTAATAAGAAAATCTTTTGCTTTTTCAAAAATATCTTTATTTCCACAAAGATATTTCCCAGTTAAAATTTTATCAGTATATTGAATATCCCGATAAAATATTTTTTTTTGAAAATTATTTATTTCTATTTGACCAATATCAAAATTATTAGCTAAAATATTTTTCCTTACATTATTATCATAAACAGGAAATTGCTTTACATTATTGTTATAAATCAGTAAAATATCTAAATCATCTCCTTTTTTCTGAGAACCATAAATCATCCCTAATAATAGATTTCCTTGAGATTTACTTATTTCTAATATTTGACTTATTAATTCTGAAATAGGAATACTTGAATGAGTATCTTCTTTCATATAGTTTGTTAATATTATGAATTAAAAAAAAAAATAAATTTTTTTGTTGTATTTGTTTTATACTCACCCATAGCCCCTCTCTACTGGTAGAGAGGGGAACCAAAAGGGGAGAGTAAAAGTCGTAAATTACTTAATCAACGGTTTTAAAAATACTGTTCAATTCTTTGTTTCACCTCTTCAATATTTTGCAATTCTTCATTTTTTATTCTTATTATCTTTAATCCTTTATCTTTTAATATCAAATCACGATTTTTATCTCTTTCTTTCTGATAATTATGTATATCTCCATCTAATTCAATTACTAATTTATGTTTTGCACAATAAAAATCAGGAACAAAGAAAAATAATTCTTTATTATTTGTTTCATATATAACAGGATGCTGACGAAGAAATTTTTTCCCTCTAAATTTTCTGTTACGCAATTCTTCCCATAATACTTTTTCTGCTGGTGTTTGATTCTTTCTTAATTTTTTTACTATTTTTAATATTTCATTATATTGCATTTTATTTTTGTTTTTATACTCACCCCTAGCCCCTCTCTACTCGTAGAGAGGGGAACCAAAAGGGG
>CAZZDX010000339.1:0-3030 GCA_964653185.1 uncultured Bacteroidales bacterium | reverse complement strand
AAGCCGAAACAGTTGTTGAGCGAAGCCGAAACAGTTGTTGAGCGAAGCCGAAACAAATGACTATTATTAATCAGGCAATTGCTTGATAACTAAATAGTTACAATTTAAGAATAAAAAAATGAGAACAAAATATATTTTATATTTTATAATTTTCAATTCACTAATATTTTTGTTACAAGCTTGTGGTATTTATTCTTTTACAGGAGCGTCTATTCCTCCTGAAGTAAAAACTATCTCAATACAATATTTTTCTAACAATGCTCCATTAATTCAGCCAACATTAAGCCAATCTTTTACTGATGCATTAAAAGATAAATTTACAAATCAAACAAATTTAACATTAATTAATAGGGGAGGAGATATTAATATTGAGGGTTCTGTTACAAATTATTCTGTCAGTCCTGTAGCTATCCAATCTAGTGATATGGCAGCATTAAACCGTTTAACTATTACTGTGTCAGTTAAATTTACTAATAATATTGATGAAAAACAAAATTTTGAAACAACATTTTCAAGATATGCTGATTATTCAAGTAGCGAAAGTTTGTCCTCTGTTGAAGAATCTTTGATTAAACAAATAGATGATGAACTCATAGAAGATATTTTTAATAAATCCGTTGTAAATTGGTAATACTAAATGATAAATTCCAAGCAATTCATAGGTCTTATACAAGCACCAAATCTTTTAAGCAAAAATACTATACCTGTCATTGAAAATTTGATTAAAGATTTTCCTTATTGCCAGTCAGCAAATATGCTTTATATCAAAAATTTATATAAAGAAAATCATATATATTATAATAAAAATCTTAAAATTGCTGCTGCTTATTCTTCTGATAGAGGAAAGCTAAAACAACTTATAAATCAAACTGATAATAAAATAATAAAAAACCAAACTTTAAAAAAAGAAAATATATACGCAAAACAGACCGAAAAATATGATAGTGTTTACAATAACAAAGAATCAAAATCCGATAGAATAGAACTATTAAAAAAGCAATTAGAACAAAGATTATTGGAAATACAAGAAAGAAAATCATCACAGCAAATTAAAAATCCTGATATATCCTTAACGCAAAAAAATAATATACAAAATAAATATAATATAACAAACAATCTTATTGACAAATTTATCAAAGAAAATCCAAGAATTGGCAGACCAAGAAAAGATTTCTTTAATCCTGTTGACTTAGCCAATAAGAGTGTTGAAGATAATGATGATATTGTATCTGAAACTTTAGCCAAAATATACTATGACCAAGGCAATAATTTAAAAGCAATAAAAATTTATAAGCAATTATGTTTGGAATTTCCAAAAAAAAATAATTACTTTGCAAATCAAATTAAAATAATAAAAAACAACAACAAAAATTAAAATAACATGGGAGCATATATTTTTATTTCAGCACTAATTCTTATCATTTGTGTTCTATTAACACTTATTGTCTTAGTTCAAAATCCAAAAGGTGGTGGACTTGTTTCAAACTTCTCATCCTCTAATCAATTTATGGGAGTCCGTAAAACAGGTGATTTTTTGGAAAAAGCAACATGGACATTAGCAATTTTATTATTAGTATTAAGTTTATCGTCAATATTTGTTATTCCCAGAGGAACAAATTCAAATAAAGAAGATACTGAACTGAAAGAATTTAAAAATCTTGCACCTGTTGAACAATCTCCTCAAACATTTCCTGTTGAAGAAGAAAATTAGACACCTGAAAAGTAGAAATAAAATATCCATAACCAAAGACAACTATTAAATTATGAATTATGAATTATGTGCTTTGAACCTTGAACCTTGCAATTTGTAACTTGTAACCTGAAACTTGGAACTTGGAACTCGTATGAACTACTATATTTTTCTCTTTACAAATGCCATAATGTCATAATATCATAATATTTTTGTCTCTCATCTTTATAAAATTATTATATTACTGAAAAAATGTCTCTAAATTTTACATTTTTGACTTTGGCATAATATATGACTAAAAAATTGCTGATTTATAATCAAATAATTTTTATTTAATAAAAAAAATATAAACTTATGACAAAATTAAATATTAAACCTTTATCAGACAGAGTTCTTATTGAACCTGCTCAATCTGAAGAAAAAACTTCAAGCGGAATTATTATTCCTGATACGGCAAAAGAAAAACCTCAAAAAGGTGTTGTTGTTGCTGCTGGCAATGGCAAAAAAGATGAACCAATGAATGTAAAAGTAGGTGATAATGTATTATATGGTAAATATTCAGGCACTGAAATTGACTTTGAAGGTAAAAATTATCTTATAATGAAAGAATCTGATATTTATGCAATAGTATAGATATTTTATAAAAAAAATAAATAATTAATATAAATAAACCTAAAAAAATAAATAAAATGGCAGTAAAAAATATTACTTTTGATATTGAAGCACGAAACGCCTTAAAAAAAGGTGTTGATGCTTTATCAAATGCAGTTAAAATTACTTTGGGTCCCAAAGGACGTAATGTAATTATTGAAAAAAGCTACGGAGCACCACAAATTACAAAAGACGGTGTAACTGTTGCTAAAGAAATTGAATTATCGGATAAGACCGAAAATATGGGTGCTCAATTAGTAAAAGAAGTAGCATCTAAAACAGCTGACGCTGCTGGCGATGGCACTACAACTGCTACTGTCCTTGCACAATCAATTGTTGCAACAGGACTGAAAAATGTTATTGCCGGAGCAGACCCAATGCTTTTAAAAAAAGGTATTGACAAAGCTGTTAAAAATGTAGTGGAAAATCTTAAAAAACAATCCCATGAAGTCGGTAATAGCTATGAAAAAATAGAACAAATAGCATCTGTATCTGCTAATAACGACCATACTGTAGGAAAACTTATTGCCGAGGCAATGGGTAAAGTTAAAAAAGAAGGTGTTATAACCATTGAAGAAGCAAAAGGTACTGAAACAACTGTTGATATTGTTGAAGGTATGCAATTTGACAGAGGATATATATCTCCTTATTTTGTTACTGATGCAGAAAAAATGCAAACTGTTTTTGAA
>CAZZDX010000338.1:0-3035 GCA_964653185.1 uncultured Bacteroidales bacterium | reverse complement strand
TACTTAAAATTTAGAAAATAATTATTAAATTATTAATTATGAACTTTGTGCTTTGAACTTGAAACTTGAAACTTGGAACCTTAAACTATAAATTATGACAATATTTAATAATATTTTGCAAGTAATTGGTAACACACCTCTTGTAAAAATAAATAAACTTAGTCCTAACAAAAATGTTAATATCTATGCAAAATTAGAGGGCTTTAATCCAACAGGAAGTATAAAAGATAGAATTGCATTAAAAATGATTGAGCAAGCAGAAGCAGAAGGGAAATTAACACAGGGCAAAACTATTATTGAGCCAACATCAGGTAATACTGGCATTGCTTTAGCAATGATAGGACTAAAAAAAGGATATAACGTAGAAATTGTGATGAGTGAAGCTGTCTCTGATGAAAAGAAGAAAATGATTAAAGCATTTGGTGCAAAAATCATTTTAACAGATGCAAAGCATGGCACAGATGGTGCAATAATAAGAGCAAAAGAATTAGTAAAAAAATATCCTGACAAATATTTTATGCCAGACCAGTTTACAAATAAATATAACAAACTTATACATTATAAAACTACAGCAGAAGAAATTTGGAGAGACATAAATGGAAATATAGATTATTTTGTATCTGCCTTAGGCACATCAGGAACTATGATGGGAGTTGGATTAGGACTAAAAAAACATAATCCAAAAATGAAAATAATTAGTGCGCATCCTGCTAAAGGACATTATATTGAAGGTCTGAAAAATATGGAAGAAGCAATTATTCCTGAAATATATAATCCTGAAATTATTGATGAAGCAATTATGATAGAAAAAGAAGAAGCTTTTGAAATGGCAAGACAAATTGTTAAAAACGAAGGTGTCTTTGTAGGAATGAGCAGCGGTGCCGCAATGATAGCAGCAATTGAAATTGCTAAAAAAATTGACTCAGGAACTATTGTCGTTATTTTTCCTGATAGAGGTGAAAAATATTTAAGCACAAATTTGTTTGATATTTAATACTTGCCTATTCTTTAATTTATATTTTAATATCAATTTTTTGGTATTGCTAATTAAATACAGTTTATTATTGTTGAAAAATTGAAAAAATTGTAATGCCTAAAATAATTGTAAAGATTATAAAAATTGTAATTTTTTTTTAAGGGCTTAATAGCCAAAAATAGTTGGTAAAAAGCTCTAAAAGCTATACTATACTTAAGGTTTAAAGAAGTTTATTGAAACTAGTTTCAATAAACTTCTTTTGTATAATGAAAACTTCAAAAAAAACGATGTTGGGCATGCAAAAGTCTTAACACAATAAAATGGGGAAAACAGAATAATAAGCAACGTTATAAGTGTAATAATTGCGGTATTCTATTTACTAATGAAAACAAATCTGTAAGTTTATCAAATAAATTTATTTGGTTTGAAAAATGGGTTATAAAGAGAAGAACCATAGATGATTTATCATCTGAAAGTGGGTATTCGGAAAGAACATTAAAAAGGTTATTTTCTACTTATTTATCAAAACCACCAACATTATCGGTTTATCCTTCAGAAAAAGTTAATTTGCTTATTGATGGTACTTATTTCAAAAACGGTATATGCCTGGTATTGTATAGAGATTATCATATTAAATTTACTCAACTGTATCGCCTAACTGATGGTGAACATTACTTTGAAATAAAGGAAGATTTATTGAATTTACTAAGTATAGGTGTACAAATAGAAAGTGTTACTTGTGATGGGCATAAATCTATTATAAAAGCTGTGAAAGAAATATTACCCGATATTCCTATGCAGCGTTGTTTAGTTCATATACAAAGAGATTGTAGAATATGGCTGACAAAAAATCCTCAAAGTATAGCTGGTTTTGAATTAAAATTAATAGTGTCTAAATTACATTTAATAAATACTTATAATGAATTAAGTTATTGGTTATTAGATTTACACAATTGGTATATTAAACACAAAGAATATATTAATGAAAAAAGCTATTCTATTGAAACCAATAGGTATTGGTATACTCACAAGATGGTTCGTAGAAGTTTTATGAGTATAAAACGAGCTTTGCCAGATATGTTCCATTATTTGGATAATTCAAATATTCCTAAATCATCTAATTCTATAGAATCATTTTTTGGGCATATGAAAGGACACTTAAATATACACAGGGGATTATCTTATAAACATAGAAAACAATTTATTATGTGGTACTTATATTTTAAGAATAAGCAATAGGTTTTTTTAGCCATAAAGCTTACCAGTAATAAAAAAGGACTCTTTACTAGAGCCCTTCATTACTGTATAAGATTAATCCTATCGCTAATAAGTTGCTCCTCAGCAGAGCTTATGTCCTTTTCGGATTAATGCCGATAAGATAATAATATTTTTTGGGAAAATTACCAACTATTTTTGGCACCATTACCTTTTTAAGTCCTTATCCATAATTTTTCCAATTATTACAATTTTTTAATTTTTTCAACAAAGTATTAATATCTCAGTTCATCTATTATTAGCTATACCTAATTAACAATACCAATTTTCTTTGCTGTTTTTATTAATTTTGGCTGTATTATCTCTCCATTCTTTATTAAAAAATCGTTGTCTGCTAATTGTTTGTTTATAATTTCCAGTAAATCTTCAAACATATTATTTTTAACTAACCATCTTCTAAATCTTCCTATTGTGCTAGTATCAGGAATATTATCTTCTATTTTTAAATCCAAAAAACGCATAAAAGATAAACTGTCATTAATATAATTTTCTAACTTTTTATCACTTAAATTATACCATATCTTTAATAAACAAATTTTAAACAACAGTAATTTGGGATATGCTTTCCTTCCCATTTTTTTTCTGTCTTTACAATAATACTGTTTTATTGTTTTATCTAATTCTTTCCAATTTATTATTGAATTAATTTCATCAAAAAATTCTATATCCGACTTTCTGCGACGCGATATATATGTATCTGTAAAACTTATTTGTTTTCTGTTTTTTTTCATATTTAAAAATTTATGTCATTTTTAAGACCAAATATTCTATTTGTAAATTTATC
>CAZZDX010000337.1:0-3104 GCA_964653185.1 uncultured Bacteroidales bacterium | reverse complement strand
ACCTTTTTTATTAGTTTTTATTATTTTTGCAAACATACGAGACAAACTGCCGTCAGAGTGTCTAAAAACCTAAAAAAAATTTAATATTTTTGGGTTTTTAGACATTCTGCCGTTAGGCGTCATTATAAACAAAGACATAAATAAACAAACATAAAATGGATTTTCAAATTCTTATAGATGACATCTTTTCTGTGTTAACAAAAGATAGCACTTTAATACCAATAAAAAACAAAAGAGTATAATTTTTTCAACACTTTGTTTTTTGTATTAAAATAATTTATAAATTTGCCGAAGTAACTATCATAAATTGATACTTATTTCAAAATATGAAAAAACAGTTTTATAAAGCTATATATTTCAGCGATTACCCTGCTGATGATTCAAAAGATAAGTCGGTAACTCTTGCGTTCAACGAGCCGGAAGTTCCTTACTTTTCAAAAGTTAAGGATATGACAACACAAGAAATAAAGGAACTTATCGGCATAAAAACATATAAACAGCTTGCTTTGTTTGCCGAAAAGGAGGAAAGGTCAATTAATCAGGTTGTAAAGCGATTAATCAAACAAAATCTATCAGAAGTTGATACGCTTGATGGAATGACTAAGCGAGATGTAACTTTTGTAAAAAGTAAAGACATTCCTTTTCAAAGATGGTATCCATACATTGAGGGTTACTCTCCCGACTTTGTAAAATCTTTAATCAGTAACTTTGAAATCAAAGACACATTGATTTATGAGCCATTTGCAGGGACAGGGACAACTTTATTCGCTGCTGACAATTTAGGACTATCTACTGTTTATTCAGAAGTTAATCCTTTGTTACAGTACCTCATACAGACTAAGACAAATGTGTTAAGAGCTACAGAAACACAAAGAAAAAAACTTGCAGATAATCTTTACGACATAAAGGATGGTATTTTATATACCCTTGATAAGTTTGAAGAAGATAAATCTCTTAAAGAATCATATCAAACTGTTTTTTCTGACAGTAAATATTTTTCAAATGAAACACTTAGTCAAATTCTTAAACTTCGTTCCTACATTGATATAGTTAAACTCGAAAACGAATTACTTGCAGATGTTTTAACTGTTGCGGTTTTATCAAGTTTACTTCCAGTTTCTTATCTTAAAAAAGTTGGTGATGTTAGATTCAAAACAGCTAAGGAAATTGAAAAAGAATTAAAAACCTTTCAAGAAATTTTACCCGGGAAAATCACTGACATTGCAGAAGATGTAATGAACTTCAATTACTCCTTAAAATATAAACACGAATTAATTCTTTCTAACGCAAAAAATATTGGCAAAGTAAATAATTTAAAAATTGGTGCCATTATAACTAGTCCGCCTTACTTAAACGGTACAAACTATTTCAGAAATACAAAGGTAGAACTTTGGTTTCTTAGATATTTGCAATTTAAAAATGACTTAAGGTATTTCAGAGATCAAGCATTGACAAGTGGAATCAATGATGTGAAGAAAGAGTACGCTTATATTAATGGACTAGACATATCTTCAAAAAGCAAACTTCTTAAATCCACGCTTGTTGAATTAAATAAAAACTCTTATGATTCAAGAATACCGATAATGGCAAAAAGCTACTTTGAAGAAATGTATCGGATATTTAGTGATGCAAAAGTGCATTTGACATCCAACGCCAAAATTCTTATTGATATTGGAGACTCTATTTTTTGCAACATTCACATCAATACAGATGACATATTGATTGAACTAATGACAGAGCTTGGATTTAGGTTAATTGACAATAAAATTCTTAGAAAAAGACGTTCAAGAAATAAGGAGATTCTGACTCAATCTTTACTGGTATTTGAACACACATCAAAAAACGGGAAACAAATAAATGCTAACAAGTCAGAATTTTGGAAAAAGAATTGGAATAATTTTAAGACAGAAATTCCACACCAACAAGAACCTTACTCAAAACGCAACTGGGGACACAACAATCATTCTCTTTGTTCTTATCAAGGTAAGTTAAAGCCTTCTATTGCTCATCACTTAGTTAATACTTTTGTTCCCGAAAATGGCTCAATGCTTGACCCATTTTCAGGAGTTGGAACAATTCCTTTTGAAGCTGCATTGTCTGGAAAAACATCTTACGGAATAGATATAAGCGTACCTGCTTATTACATTTCATTTGCTAAAGTAACTGCACCAATATCAACAGAAAGTTACAATTATATAAACTCTTTAGGAAAATTTATCAAAGAAAATAAATGTACAAAAAATGAATTAAACGAAGTAAAAACATTTGGCTTCAATAAAACACTGGCAGAATATTATGAAGAAAACACATTAAAGGAAATTTTGCTTGCACGAAGATTTGTAAAAGAAAACTATCCAAAAAAACCCAGTGAAATGTTGGTTGTAGCAGCACTACTTCATATACTTCACGGCAATAGACCTTATGCCCTTAGCCGAAGGTCGCATCCAATTGTGCCTTATGCTCCAACAGGTGAATTTATATATAAAAATTTAATTGACAAACTTACTGAAAAAGTTAACAGAGTCATAAATGAAGAACTCCCATTAAATTTCAAAAATGGTAAAATATTCAATCAGGATGCAACGATTATTTGGCCACAGGAAATAAATAATCTTGATGCAATCATAACATCACCACCGTTTTTTGATAGTACAAGATTTTATCTTGCAAACTGGATTAGAATATGGTTTTCAGGATGGTCTGAAAAGGACTTTAAATTTCAGCCAAATTCTTTTGTTGAAGAAAAACAAAAGAAAGATTTTGCAATCTATGAATCAATTTTCCGCCAATCAAAAGAAAGGTTAAAAAAAGGTGGAGTTTGTGCTTTACATTTAGGAAAAAGTATTAAATGCGATATGGCACAGGAACTTCAAAAAATAAGTAAACGCTGGTTTAAAACAGCAGATTTATTTGATGAAAGTGTTGAGCATTGCGAATCTCATGGTATTAGAGATAAAGGAACAGTAACATCTCATCAGTATTTAATATTAGTATAGCATTACTTAAAACCCAATAGCTTTTTGTTTTCCTTTGAAAGATTATCAACAAGTTCGGTATAAAGGACATTTTTAATGCTTTTTTAGAGTATATTCTTTCAAGTGGAC
>CAZZDX010000336.1:0-3113 GCA_964653185.1 uncultured Bacteroidales bacterium | reverse complement strand
GAGATATTTACCATAATTTGATGCAATTTAAAGTAAAAGAGATACTACTTGTATCAACTTTGTATGATGCATATATACTTGAAAATGAAGATAGATTTTTTGAGCAGTCAATGGGAGAGGTATATCATCTTAATTTATCTTCTCTTCCAAGTATTACAGGAACATCGTCTCCCGAAGATGCATTGGAATTATTAGAAAACAGAAAATTTGACTTAGTAGTAATGATGATGGGTATCAATAGTGAGATACATATTAAACTTAGTAAGAAAATTAAAGAGATATATCATAAGTTACCAGTATTTCTACTCTTAAACAATAATAGTAATATTAGTTTTTTTGAAAGTAGAAGCAAAAAATTATCTGCAATAGATAAAATATTTGTCTGGAATGGTGATTCCAAAATTTTTTTTACAATGGTTAAATATGCTGAAGATAAGATAAATGTTGAAAATGATACAAAAGTTGGTAATGTAAAAGTTATTTTATTAGTTGAAGATTCTGCAAAATATTATTCCAGATATCTGCCTGTGTTATATTCTATTGTCTTTGAACAGACAGAACAACTAATTGCTGAAACCAACAACAATGAATTTAATAAAATATCAAGGATGAGAGCAAGAACAAAAGTTCTCTTAGCATCTAATTATGAAGAGGCAATTAATTATTTTGATAAATATAGAGATTATGTGCTTTGTGTTATTTCTGATGTAAAATTTAAAAAAAATAATAAAATATATGATAAAGCCGGTATTGAGCTTTTTGAATATATAAAAAATGAAATAAATGACTTACCTACTATATTACAGTCATCTGACACTGAATATTCAAAATATGCATATAAATTAAATTCTACATTTATTGACAAAAATTCAGAAACTCTATTACAGGAGTTAAAGGACTTTATTACTTATTATCTCGGTTTTGGTAATTTCGTTTATCGTGATAGATTGGGAAGACAGATTGCTGTTGCTAAATCTTTAAAAGAATTTGAAACGCATTTAAGAACTATTCCTGAGGAATCGCTTATTAAACATGCCTCAAAAAATCATTTTTCATTATGGCTCATGGCTCGTGGCGAAATTCAAATTTCAAAAAAAATTAATCCTATCAAAGTATCTGATTTTAATACTCCGGATGAGCTACGCAAATATATTCTTAATATTATTAGTAAATATAGGCATGATAAAGATAAAGGGAAAGTTATTAATTTTGATAAATCAATTGTCTTGGATGGGAAAAATATTATAAGCTTTGCATCAGGAACATTAGGTGGCAAAGGCAGAGGACTGGCTTTTATAAATAGTTTGGTTAACAATGTAGATTTTTATAAAATTATACCGGATATTAATATAAAAACACCTAAAACTATAATTATTGGCACTAGTGAGTTTGAAATTTTTTTAGAAAAAAATGATCTGAATAAATATATATATACTGAAAAAAGTTATACTAATTTAAAAAAAATATTTTTAAAATCACAATTATCATACAATCTTATAAAAAGATTAAAAATATTACTTACCCTTATTAAAAAACCATTAGCTATTCGGTCATCAAGTCAGTTTGAAGATTCTATGATGCATCCATTTGCAGGTATATTTGCAACCTTTATGTTACCAAACAATAATCCTGATTTTAATATACGACTTCAGCAAACAATGGATGCTATTAAATTGGTCTATGCATCAATATATTCTGACACTTCCCGCAATTACTTCAAAGCTGTGAACTACAAAATAGAAGAAGAGAGAATGGCAGTAATAATTCAGGAAGTTGTTGGTAATCAATTTGATGGTTGTTTTTATCCTCATTTTAGTGGCGTAGCACAATCGTATAATTATTATCCTGTAGCAGATATGAAACCCGAAGAAGGTTTTGCTGTTACTGCTGTCGGATTGGGACAATATGTTGTCCAAGGTGAAAAAGCTTACAGATTCTCTCCAAAATATCCTAAAGTTGAAATTAATTCAATAAAAGATTTATACAAAAGTTCTCAGGTGTATTTATATGCTGTTGATATGAACAAAAAAGATATTAATTTACTTAAAAAAGGAGAAGAAGCAGGTCTTGTAAAAATAGACATTAGTGAAGCTGAGAAACATGGAACTCTTGAGCATTGTGCTTCTGTATATAATATTGAAAATGATGCTATAAGTCCTGGTTTAACTTCTAATGGACCAAGAATTATCAATTTTGCCAATATATTAAAATATGATTATATCCCTCTTTCCAAGACAATTAACACTATCCTTGATATTGTAAAAGAAGCTTTAGGAACACCGGTAGAAATAGAATTTGCCGTTGACTTAAATAAAGACAAAAATTATAATACTTCTTTTTATTTGTTGCAAATAAAACCATTAATAGGAAATGATAATGACTATAATATTAATATTGATAAAATAGACAAAAAAAATACTTTATTATACTCACAAAAAAGTATGGGAAATGGAAAAATTGATTCTATCAATGATGTAATATTTATAGAGAATGATAAATTTGATAAGACCAAGACACTTGAAATGACTTATGAAATTGAAAAATTAAATGCAGAAATGATTTTAAAAAATAAAAAATATGTGCTGATTGGACCAGGTAGATGGGGCACACGTGATAGATTTATTGGAATACCTGTTACATGGCCTAAAATATCTAATGCTAAAGTTATTGTTGAAATGAGTTTAAAAGATTTTCCTCTTGATGCCTCTTTAGGTTCTCATTTTTTTCATAATATAACTTCAATGAATGTAGGTTATTTCTCTATTAATTCTTTATCTGTTGATAATTATATTAATTTTGATATTTTGAATAAACAGAAAATAATCAATAGAACTAAATATTTTAAGCATGTCCGTTTTAAAAAACCTTTAACTATTAAAATGGATGGTAAAAAAAGAATATCAGTAGTTACTGTTAATTAATTAAAAAATATCTATAATAATTTTTAAAATTTAATTAAAATGAGAAATATAGCATTTGATAAATTAAAAGAAAGAGCCAAAGAGCTAAACTGTATATATAATGTTGAGGAATTATTAAAAGATTACGATATAGATAATGAAAATTTATTTAAAAAATTAATAAATAAAATACCTGCTGGATGGCAATATCCA
>CAZZDX010000335.1:0-3117 GCA_964653185.1 uncultured Bacteroidales bacterium | reverse complement strand
ATTACTTTTCCGTTTATAATAAGATTACAGATATAAATTCCTTTTCTCCAGCCCAATGTATTAACTATTGTCTTGTTACCGCCTTTTTTAAGGACAAATTCTTTTATTAATTTTCCTTTTAAACCATATATTTTTATTATGCCTTTGTTATCTGCAGAAATGTATGCTTCTATGGTAAAATTATTATCTGTTGGATTAGGGAATACTACAAAATTATCAGATCCTTTTATTTCAGGAATATTATTAACTACACCCATATATCTTAAAACTGCAAAATCATTATTTGAGCCGTTATCAGATTTACCTGCTACAACAATTTTACCATTAGTTTGTATAGCTACTGCAGAAGCTTCATCCCAAGAGTCTCCGACAGGAGTTATTACTATACCGCCAGTTCCAAAAGTAGTATCTAATGTTCCATTTGTATTGTACCTTACAAGCGAAATATCAAAATCTGAACCATTAGATGATCCTCCTGCGGCAACAATCTTCCCATCAGTTTGCATGGCTACTGCTTGAGCAGCGTCTGAATAGCCTCCGACAGGAGTTATCACTTGCCCGCCTGTTCCGAAAGTATTATCTAATGTCCCATCGGTATTGTATCTTACAACTGCAATATCAATATATGAATATCCTGCCAAAACAATTTTCTCATCAACTTGTATTACCATTGCAATAGCATAATCAATACTTCCAATATCAGTTATTACTATTCCATCTGTTCCGAAAGTATTATCTAATGTTCCATCGGTATTGTATCTTACAAGTGCAAAATCATAATCTGAACCATTATCTGAACCTCCTGCGGCAACAATCTTCCCATCAGTTTGTATGGCTACTGCTTGAGCAGCATCGTATAAACTACAGACAGGGGTTGTTACTATACCGCCTGTTCCGAAAGTACTATCTAATGTTCCGTCACTATTGTATCTTATAGCTGTAAAATCAGCAGGTGCACCATCATATGAATATCCTACTGCAACAATTTTCCCATTAGTTTGAATTACCAAAGCAAAAGCACGATCATGATAACTTCCGACAGGAGTTATTACTTTTCCATTAATACCAAAAGTATTATCTAATGTTCCATCGGTATTGTATCTTACAAGTGCAAAATCATAATCTGAACCATTATTTGAAGATCCCGCGACAACAATTTTTCCATCAATTTGTATGGTTACTGAATGAGCTTCGTCATCAGAGCTTCCAATAGGTGTTATTACTTTTCCACTTGATCCAAAAGTAGTATCTAATGTTCCATCGGCATTGTATCTTACTAACGCAAAATCATAATCTGAACCATTATTTGAAGATCCCGCGACAACAATTTTTCCATCAGCTTGAATTGCCACAGACTTTCCCTCATCACTACTACCAGCCATATCTGTAGTAACAATCCCAGTTCCGCCAAAGGAGAGGTCAAGTGAGCCGGCTGTTTGTGCGAAAGTACCAATTATTGATATGAGTAATGCAGAAGTTAAAAATATTTTTTTATATATATTTGGTAATAAAAACCGTAAAATTAATAAATTGCTTTTTATATTTTTCATAAATTCAAAAATTAAAATTTATTAGTAGTAATTGATATAAAAGAACCATCTTTAAATTCAAACCTATGAACTAAAATACCGGAAGGCATACCTTTTTTTGGTTTTATTTGATAATCTCTGATATGATCTTTCATTATAACAAAATTTTTACTATATATTTTATTTCCATAAGAATCATATAAATAATACATGAACTTTAATTTAGCAGAAGCTTTCAAATTTATATAGAAACTATTGCCATTAATTGGAACAGGATAAATAGTTGGCTCAAGAAATTTTGACAAATCACGACGATTAATAATAGTTTCTTTTATATCAACAATTATTGGCAGAAACGAATTATCATTAAATCTTAAACCTACATTATATAATCCGGCTTGCAATTTAAAGGGAGGAGCAATGAATTCGCCATTCGGAGCAAAAACATCACTTTTTTTAAATTTAATTATATCTCCAGCATAATTTATAGGAGTAATAATAATTTCATCAAGATCAAAAGGCCAAAAAGCATCATTAGCGGCAATACCATAACAGTCTTCATTAATAAAATCAACTAAATCATAGATATTATCAGTTTCATGTTGAAACATACCACTATCACAAATTATTAAATAATCTTGAGCAACAGTGCCATCTAAAGAGGGACTAGGAACTATGTCACCAGGAGCACATTCTAATGGTAGAAAACCATTAGGAACAGGAATAATATTATGTGCATTTATCATATTAATTGCCCATTGTATAGGATGACCGCAATCTGCTTCACCAATAGTTAATAAACCTGTTTGTAGTGGATAGTGATTCCAATACCCTTCTGCTTTTGCTATACCAACTTTCTCACCACTGGGCTTAAAGCTTATACCATTAGAAAGCCAAGGTTCCCAGCATCCTTGTATTAAGTAATGAGGATATAAAAAATCTGTTGGATCGTCGCAGAGTGCATCATATCTATTTCGGGATACATATTGATAGTAAGGTATTGCCATACCTAAATCTTCATCATATTCATCATAATTACTACCTAACGACATATATGAATTACTACCGTTACTGTATAAACTTATTGTCCATGCATAAGACATGGCATTACACTTCCAATTACATATTTCATCATAGGCACCACACCCGACACAAGTGGGAGGATTTATCGGTGTTAATAAAACAGGTCCATCACTAACTACAGTAATGCCTTTACTATTTAATCCTTTAAGTTTAATTAAATAAGTATTTTCTTTTGATGTATAATATTCAGTTTTTAGTTTAAAATAGTTTTTATCAATCAATTTATAGTTATCAATTGTTTCTTCATAATATTTGTTCCAATCAGTCCAATCAGTATAAAACCTTTGAATAATTTCTATTTCCCAGGAATATACGTCTAAATTTTCATCATTAAGTACTATATATCCCTGTGAAATTAAAGGATCATACATTATTAATCGTGATGTTGTAATATCCAATTTCATTTCTGCTTTTACATCTTTAACACAAACCCCAAAATAGCCATTAACTTCCTGTTGTTGTTCAACTTTAATATAATATGTATTGCCTGTTGTTAAATTATTTG
>CAZZDX010000334.1:0-3118 GCA_964653185.1 uncultured Bacteroidales bacterium | reverse complement strand
ACAAGACACAAGATACAAGACACAAGACACAAGACACAAGACACAAGATACAAGACACAAGACACAAGATAAAAAATGCATAATTATAAAGAGTTAAAAATATGGCAAAAAGGGAGATTAATAGTAAAAGAAATTTATTCTATTACTAATTTATTTCCAAAAGAAGAACAATTTGGACTTATTTCTCAAATGCGCAGAGCAGTTATTTCTATTCCTTCAAATATTGCAGAAGGAGCTGGAAGAGGTTCAAACAAAGAATTTAGCAGGTTTCTTGATATATCAAATGGTTCTGCATTTGAACTTGAGGCACAATTATTTTTAAGTTATGATTTAAAATATATATCTAAAAAAATATTTTATGATAAACTTGAAAAAGTGCAGGAAATTCAAAAAATGATTTATCATTTTAAAAATAGTATAACAAAATCTTGATACTTGTGTCTAATATCTTGATACAAAATTGATAATAAAATGTAAATAATACTGAAATAATCAGACATTCGTTCAGATAAATACGGAATTTGCAATCAGTATCCGAACGTGGCTTGACTGCCTAAAGACAAATTTTACAGGGCAGGCTTTGAACTTTGAACTTTAAACTTTGAACTAAATATAAACTTATGAAAAAATTAATATCAATACTGTTAGCTGTATTTTATATCAGCGTTTCTGCTCAGGACTATAAAGAATACATAAAAAATGTTCCCGGACAGGATAAGTATCCCGAAGCATCAGCAATTAATGTAATCACAAAGGTTGACATAATATTAAACGAAGATGGTTCTTTTGAAAAACATGTATTTTACATTAAAAAAATCTTAAATTATAAAGGCAAGAGCAAATATTCTGACGTTAAAATTGATTATAACGCCAATTATTCAACAATTGATTTGGGAAAATGTTTTACTGTAAGAGATAACAAGAAAATCCGTTTGCCAAAAGAAGCAGTTCATGATAACGAAACATATATGACAACATTTTCTCCTGAATATATTAATCAACGTCAGCAAGTTATCAATTTTCCGGCAATAGAATCAGGCGATTTTGTTGTTCTTAATTATACTTTAAAAAGTAAACCAAGAGCTTATTTTTCGGGATACGAACACATGATGGAAGAAAATCCTTATTTAGAAAAGGATTTGACGATTAAAACACCTAAAAATGTTAATTTGAAATATTTTTTTGATGATGGAAAAGTAAAATTTAATAAAAAAGAAGAAAAAAATCAAATTATATATTCATGGAAAATTGAAAATGCTCCTTTAATTAAAAATGAAAAAAATAAACCTTCCTATTTAATTATTGGAAGTCCTGTTTATTATTCAACAGCAGATAACTGGAATGACGCCTCAAAAATTTTGTTTAATGAGTTTAATTCAACTGATTATAACACAAACGAAGTTAAAGATTTGGCAAAAAAAATTACTTCCGGCATAAATGATGATAACTCTAAACTCTTATGTATTTATAATTATATCAACAAAAATTTTGTGTTCAAAAATTCAATGACTGACGACAAATTTACTCCTGAACCAGCAGAAAAAATCTTAAAACAAAAGTATGGAAGCAATAAAGATTTAACTGCTTTATTTCTTGCACTTGCAAACGAAGCAGGTGTTAATTCATGTAATCCGGTATTTATTTTAAGCGACAACAGCCAATATTTAAAACAAATGAGAGAAATACCTTGTAAGGATTTTATTTCAGACATAGCTATTTATAATGATGGAAAATTAATATCATTTAGCCAAAAAGATTATCCTTATGGCTTTGCCAATACAGAAAAAACATATCTTATTGTTGAAAATAAAATCCCGCAAGTTGTTGAATATAAGTATAATAAAGACATATTAATTAGCAAGACCGTTAATATCAAACTAAATGATGACCTTTCATCTGATGCTTATTTTGAAACAGAATATGCAGGCGGAGAAGATTATCGGCTAAGACAGGAATTTAAAGATAAAACAGAGAAAAGAAGAAAAATATGGTTTACAAGTAATATTAAAGATAAATCAATTATAGTCAATAAAGGTCCTGAATTTATTAATATTCAGGATTTGAGCAAGCCCTTAAAAATAAAATTTGATGCCTCTGTTGCTAATTATTATACAAAACAAGATAATTATATTTATTTTAAATTGCCTGAATCTGAAAAAATTGATTTAACAATGACAGGACTTGAAAGAGAAAATCCTTATCAAATATATGACAATATCTTTATCAAAGAAACATACATTATTGATAATTTGCCAAAAGATTATAATGTAATAAAACCCAAGAATGATATTAATGAAACATATAAAGACGAAAAGACGGAAATAAAATTTAGTGTTAGTTCAAAACTAACCGGTGATAAATTGGTTATAATCAGAGAAATTTATATTCCTCAGGCAATTATTTCCAAAGACAATTATCCAAAATTTTATACATTTATTAGCAACATTCAAAAGCCAATGAATATTATGATTTTTCTTAGAAAATAAATTATAACGGCGTTTAAAAGCACTTTCTTTTAATCATAAAGTGCTGACAAAGTCAACCCGAAAAATTTATTGGTTTTCCTGACGATTATTCAATACCTCTAAATGTGGGTTAACAATAAGGATTAATACGAAAGCACCATAATCTCTACTCTTCTGTTCATCTCTGCTTGTCTTTCATTTACAGGATTTGGATAAATCATTTTGTTATTAGCAAATCCTTTGTATTTAAGACGCTCTTCTTTTATTCCATTCTGTAGCAAATAATTATATACTGCTTTAGCTCTGTCTAATGAGAGTTGAAAATGATAATCAGGACCTTTGTCAGGACCATTAACATGCCCCTGAACTTCAATATTTACATCTTTGTTATTATTTAAAAAATTTAATAATTGCTTTAAAGCAGCGTAAGAATCCGGTAAAAACTTATCTGAATTTCCATAAAAAAATATGTTGTCAAGAATAATATTTTTGCCAACTTTTATCTTATCAAGTTCTGCTTTTATTGAAATATTTTTTGGCTTATTGCTCGTATATATTCTCTTGGTATAATTAAAATAGCCCTTAGCACTTATATATATAATATCACTACTGACCGACTAAATTTTAAATAAAGGGGTACTTCCAAATGGTTT
>CAZZDX010000333.1:0-3130 GCA_964653185.1 uncultured Bacteroidales bacterium | reverse complement strand
ATTCATCACCTAAAATAAAAAGAGTATTTGATTCATGGAAAAATATCCCCAAATCAAAAGCATTATTATCTAATCTTGAAAAAAATCAGGAATTAAAATCATTAATGCTTGAAGAAACTCCCTGGGTATTGGATGCACAGGACGAAAGCCAAAGAAAACGTCGTGTTGGATTACTATTTGACCTTAATAATATGGCAAATAACCTTAATAGTGCCAAACGAAAACTTGGTAAGCTACAGGCATCAAACGGCGGCTGGGTTTGGTTTAAAGGCGGACCTGACGACAGATATATTACTCAGCATATTATTACAGGTTTTGGACATCTGGATCATCTTGGGGTAAAAGATATCAGAAATGATAATAAAATATGGCAAATGGTTACAAAAGGAATATCTTATCTTGATAATGAAATAAGAAAAGATTATGAATGGATAAAAAAACATTATGACAAAGACGAAATAAAAAAAGACCATACCAGCTATTATCAGATACAATATCTGTATGCAAGAAGTTTCTTTTTAGACAGACAAATACCATCACAATCAAAAGAAGCATTTAATTATTTTAAAGCACAGGCAGCAAAATACTGGATAAACAAAAACAGATATATGCAAGGAATGATAGCTCTTGGATTGAATCGTTATGAGGATAAAAATACTCCTGTGGATATTATCAAATCACTGAAAGAACTTGCACAGACATCAGAAGAAATGGGAATGTACTGGAAAGATAATAATAGCGGATATTATTGGTATCAGGCACCCATAGAAACACATTCATTGCTCATAGAAGCTTTTGATGAGATACTTAAAGATGAAAAAGTAACTGATGACTTGCGGGTTTGGTTATTGAAACAAAAGCAAACTCAGGACTGGAAAACAACCAAGGCAACTACTGAAGCAGTTTATGCCTTGTTGCTGAGAGGAACTGACTGGCTTGCTACTGAATCGGCAATAGAAATAATGGTAGGCGATATTAAAATTAATCCTAAAGAGATGCCTGATGTTAAAGTTGAAGCAGGAACAGGATATTTTAAAACATCGTGGACCAGTAACGAAATTAAGTCAAAAATGGGAAATGTAAAAGTTACTAAAAAAGATCAGGGTGTTAGTTGGGGAGCTTTATACTGGCAATATTTTGAACAATTAGACAAGATAACTCCACATAAGACCCCGCTAAAAATAGAAAAACAACTTTTTAAAGAAGTTCAGACAAGCTCCGGTAAAGTAATTAAGCCAATCAGTAATAATGTTATAAATGTTGGTGACAAAGTGATAGTTCGTATTGAGTTACGTGTAGATCGTAGAATGGAGTATGTGCACATGAAAGATATGCGTGCCGCATGTTTTGAACCACTTAATGTTATAAGCCAGTATAAGTATCAGGATGGACTGGGATATTATGAAAGCACAAAAGATGTTTCAACAAATTTTTTCTTCAGTCATCTCAACAAAGGAACTTATGTTTTTGAATATCCTTTATGGGTAACACACAAAGGCGATTTCTCAAATGGTATTACATCAATTCAATGTATGTATGCTCCTGAATTTGCATCGCACTCCGAAGGTATTAGAGTGGAAGTGAAGTAAAATATACATTTTTATAACTCGCTGTTCATCTATATTGTTAATAATTATGAATTAGGAAATCTGAACGTATTTTTTTTTTTAAATAAAATAATAAATATTATTTATATTCGTTAAATAAATATTATTTATATTCGTTTTTTTTTATAAAATATTGTTATATTTGTATTTTAAAACAGTAAAAAATATTTATCCCGTTGGATAATATCCTACGGCATTTATCGGAACTGATTATATATCTAAATAGTAACAAAAAATTATATTATTATGTATATTAAAAAAAAATATTTATTGATTTTTATTGTAAGTTTTGCTTTTTTGACATTTCATAGTAATGCTCAAAATAATTTAAAGAGCACTCTTACAACGAATGAATTGCTTGGACAAGTTAATACAATAACAACATCAGTGCCATTTTTATTGATTGCTCCTGATGCAAGAGCAGGCGCAATGGGTGATGTCGGTGTTGCTTCAGAACCTGATGCAAATTCATTACATTGGAATCCTGCAAAATATGCCTTTATTGAAAAAAATATGGGAGCTTCTGTTTCATACAGCCCTTGGCTAAGAGCATTGGTAAATGATATAAATTTGGCTTATATATCAGGATACAAACGGATAGATGAAAATCAGGTTGTTGCAGTATCATTACTATATTTTTCTTTAGGAGATATAACTTTTACTAATATTGTTGGAGAAGTTACAGGACAGTTCAAACCTAATGAATTTGCTGTTGATGCTGCTTATTCACGTAAATTTTCAGAAAATATGTCAGGAGGTATTGCTTTACGATATATACGTTCTGATTTAACATGCGGACAATACGTGCAAGGAAATCCATCACATCCGGGAAATGCTGTGGCAGCAGATGTATCTGTATATTATAAAAAAGATGTTGAAATAGCTAATCAGCAAGGACTGCTTGCTCTTGGTGCTAATATTTCAAATATTGGTAATAAAATATCATATACAGAAACTACAGAACGCGATTTTATCCCTATTAATATGCGTATAGGTGCATCATATACATCAGATTTAGATGAATATAATTCTTTATCATTTTTATTTGATATTAATAAGTTATTAGTTCCTACTCCTCCTGTCTATTATTCTGATTCAACAGATGTTATCCAATATGGAAAAAGTCCTGATGTACCAGTAGTAAGTGGAATGTTTCAATCTTTTAGTGATGCTCCAGGTGGATTTAAAGAAGAGATGCACGAACTTACTTATTCTGTTGGAACAGAATATTGGTATAATAAACAATTTGCCATCAGAGCAGGATATTTCTGCGAACATAAAAATAAAGGAAACAGAAAATTTTTTACTGTTGGTGCAGGACTTAAATATAATGTCTTTGGATTAGATTTTGCTTATCTTATTCCTACTGATCAACATAATCCATTAGAAAATACATTACGTTTTTCTCTGTTATTTGATTTTGATGCCTTTGCAGAGCAAAATAAACCTTCTTTTTCAGAAAAAAATAAGTAACCGTTCACAACTAAAAATTATATCCATCAACTAACGGCTTAAATGATTGA
>CAZZDX010000332.1:0-3135 GCA_964653185.1 uncultured Bacteroidales bacterium | reverse complement strand
GCTGGAGCAGTGGTGTGTTTGCACAGGAAATACCACAAAAAATATCGTATCAGGGTAAATTGCTTGAAAACGGCAACCCTGTAACTGGAACAAAAAGTATCACTTTTACGATTGACACATGGACAGAAACACATCCGGGTGTTCAGGTAACAAACGGATTATATTCTGTAACACTTGGCGAAACAACACCAATACCTACAAGTATTTTTGATAACAGTTCAAGTTTAACTCTGCAAATATCTGTTGCAGGCACTTCTCTCACACCACAAACAGATATTTTGTCTGTGCCATACTCTTATAAAGCAGAAAAAGCCGTTGATGCAGAAAAAATAGCAGGAAATACTGTATCAGCAACTTCACCAAGTACAAATCAGGTATTAAAATGGAATGGAACTACATGGGCACCGGGAACAGACGAAACAGGAGGGCTTACTTTACCATATGCTGGTACATCGCCTTATGTAGGTACTGATGCATTTAAAATTACATCTACAGGATGGGGCGATGTTGCTTACTTTGAAATTAATAATCCTGGCACTTCCGGACATGCGCTTCATTTAAAATCAAATGGTAATCAGGAGGTTCTTAATATAGAAAACAATGGTAATAGTGATGCGCTTTGGATACAACATAATGGTAGTTCTATTTATAACTATGGTATTTGGCTTGAAAATAATGGTGTTGGTGGTGGAATTCTCATAAATAACAACAGTAGTAGTACTACAGAAGCTATTCGTATTAGTAATGATAATAATGATAATGCTTTGTATGTAGGAAATTTTGGCACTGGATATGCAGGTTATTTTTATGGTAGTGGCGGCAATGTACACGTAACCGGCACTCTTTCAAAAGGCGCTGGTTCATTTAAGATTGACCATCCTCTTGACCCTGAAAACAAATATCTGTATCATTCATTTGTAGAATCACCTGATATGCTCAATGTTTACAATGGTAATATCATCTTGGATAATAATGGAGAGGCAATTGTTGAATTACCTGAATGGTTTAAGGCATTAAATAAGGAATTTCGTTATCAATTAACACCGGTAGGAGCTTCTATGCCAAATCTGTATATAAAAGAAGAAATTTTTGGTAATAAATTCAGTATTGCAGGAGGGAAATCAAATAAAAAAGTATCCTGGCAAGTAACAGGTATCAGGCAAGACCCTTATGCAAACCAACATCGTATTCAGGTAGAAGTAGAGAAATCTGCTAAAGAAAAAGGTCATTATCTGCATTATAAAGAATATAATCAGCCAATAGAAAAAAGTATCGAAGCAGTTAAACACCCTGAAATACTTGAAAAATTAAATAAAAACAAATAAGGAGGAATTAAAAATGAAAAATATCAAATCAATAGTTCTCATAATATTTCTGTTATTCTTATTTGCAGTTATTAAAGCGCAAAGCTACAGCCAGCTTGCCGAAGTGATTTCGTCCGGTGGCGGTGAATCAACAGGTGGTAATTATTCTAATTTTGGTGTTATAGGTGAAACATTTGTTGATTATTTAGTTACAGGCGGAAATTATAATACATCTATGGGATTTTTAAATGCTTCTGTCATTACTGTGAAAATTGATGAAGAAAATTTTAATGAACAAATTAAAATTTACCCAAACCCGGCATTTGATAAACTAAATATTGAGTTTACAGATAATATTAATAAAATAGAAAAAATAACATTATCCAATATGCTTGGGCAAACTGTATATACAATAAAAGGTAAAAAAATCAACACAAGAAATTTTGTAATTGATTTATCCGGATATAAATCAGGTGTTTATTATTTGAATATCCGGACAAAAGAAGACGGAACAATGAGGAATAAAATTTCTATTGTGAGGTAATGTAAAAATTATCATCTTTTTTTCACATCTCTCTCATCCAAATTTTGTCTTGTTTCTGTATTTTCTAATTCTGTCCTGTGCCTGCATTATCCAATTAATTTTAACTCATTGGTAATTATCTACAAATTTTGTGTAATTTTGTATAAATATTAGTATATTAAATGAATTAAGTAAGAAAAAAAATGAATAAAACATCAATTTTTTTAATTCTGTTTATATTAAGTTTTTCAACAGGATTAGCCAGTGCCCAAAAAATAAACTGGAAAAAAATAGATACAGGATTACATCTGGTCAATATATCTTCTCCTTTAAAATCAAAAATTGGGGATTCAAAAATTACAATACTTAAAATAAATCCTAAATATTATGATTTTAAGCTAATCAGTTCAAAAGAAAAAGGTGAAAGAAGTAAAACTGCTCCAAAGTGGGCAATAACTAAAGGTTTGATAGCTGTTATAAATGCAGGTATGTATCAACAGGATTATAAAACTAATGTAGGTTTTATGAAAAACTATAATTTTATTAATAATGGTAAATTGAATAAAAAATATAATACAATAACAGCGTTTAACAGAAAAGATACAACAGTTCCTGAAATTCAAATCATAGATATGGAATGTCAAAATTGGGATGAATTAAAAAATAAATATAACTCATTTACTCAATGTATTAGAATGATTGACTGCAATCAAAGCAACAGATGGAGTCAGCAAAACAAAAAATATAGTATGGTGGCTATTGGTATTGATAAACAAGGAAATTGCTTGTTCATTTTTACCCGTTCTCCTTATTCTGTCTATGATTTTAATAATATACTTCTTAAATTACCAATATCTATATATAATGCTATGTATTTAGAAGGCGGACCAGAAGCATCTTTTTATCTAAATCATAATGGAACTGAAGTAAAAAAATTTGGAAGTTATGAAACTGGCTTTAATGAAAACAATGATAATGATGATTACTTAGAAATCCCTAATATAATTGGAATAAGTAAAAAATAAGATTTTACAAAAGATTTTTTACCCGGCATTACTATTCACTTAAAAGTTATACAAAATTAATTATTTATAAAGCCACTTTTATATTTATTTACATTACTGACCGACTAAATTCAGAATAACTGACCTCTGGGGATTTTAATTTGATACCAAACTTTATTTTATGGCAATGTCATTTAGTTAAGGATTTTCTATTTTTTTTCAGTTACCCCACCATTTATGGCAATGTCATTTAGTTAAGCGTAAAGTCCTGATTAACAGCATATCAGAATAGCACCATACTTTA
>CAZZDX010000331.1:0-3150 GCA_964653185.1 uncultured Bacteroidales bacterium | reverse complement strand
GATAGAATAGTGATTTTTGATAATATTTTTTTTAAAATTTCCATTTTATTCCTCCTATTATTGTTTGGTTAATATATTTTATATTATTAGTTGTTATATAACCATTAAGTGAAGTATAAGTTTTATAAGAAGTTCGTTTTTTCATATTTTGATATTGCAAAGATAGTTCAATATTTTTAGATAAAGACCAAATTAAAGAAATTCCTTTTTTTGAGGTGATTTTATCACCTATGTTATAAACAACAAAGCCATTTTTTTCATTACAATTAGCTAAATTACCTAATGTTACAAAGCTCTCCAACCATATTTTAGGAAAAATTTTAAAACCAAGCATTTGGTCAAAGATAAATCTGTTTTTGTATTCATAGATGCTTATCAGTGTAGTATTTGTATATAGGTCTAAATTGCCTAATGGATAATAAACTATTGAAGCTCCTGTTTGCAATTGCTTTTTACCATTCAAATTTGAGTATGTTTCAAATATACTTATTGAAAATAAAGAAATATCTTTTGTTATTGACAAAGAGAATAAATAATTATAAAAAGAAGTATCTTTTCTGGGAAATCTATATATTGTTCCAGAAAATGATTTTAATTGAAAAGAAGGCGGCGGAGGTGGTGGTAGATAAACAGTTTTAATACTGGCAAATTTAACATTTATTAAATGAAATGCAGGAGTAATTTTTAGCCCGTTTGTTAAATGAATATTACTATTTATATAATACTCATTTTGTTTTAGTTTATAATCATCTGTTCTGACATTTTTATCGTTAATCCTTATTTGTTTGGTTTTTGAAATGTTGATATTGCTATATCCCTGATAAACAGAGATATAGCTGTTAATATTACTTTTTATACCTAAGTGAGCATATAGAATATCGTTGTTTCTGTCCATTTCTCCACGAATATCTTCATTTCCATCAATATCAATATCTCCATTTTTTGAGTTATTATTGCTAAAGCTATTTCCTCCTTCAAAATAAATGTTTTTTATTATTTTATTTTGTTTGACATTTATTTTTTTACAAAGTTCTTCTGAAAACTTTGTTGATAATACCTTTGCGTCATCTTCTCTGCCTGAAAGCATATAACTATAATATAAGTATTCTAAAATTGTATTATTATCTGAGTCAAACTTCAGGGCTTTTTTAAAGTGTATTATGGCTTTTCTGTAATTTTTTTTTTCATAATAAGCTATTCCTGTTCGTTCTCTTAAATAAAAATAATCAATATTATTTTTTATAGCTAATTTCCCTATCTGTATTACATCATTCCAGTTTTTTTTTAAATAACTGTTGTACATTTTTTCTTCAACAGTTTTAGAATTAATCTGGCTTTTAGTTTTAAATGGTAAAAAAAGAAAAATAAGCAAGAAAAAAAATATCCATTTTAGAGATTTTTTTTTTTTAGTAATATGCATATAAAATAATTGTAATAATTGTAATAATTGTAATAATTGAAAAGATTGAAAAATTATTTTTTTACAAAGTCCTTCTATCTATAATTTTTTTAATTATTTCAATCTTTTAATCATTTTAACAAAGAGTTATGCGACAAATGAATCAATGATTATTAATGAAAATTACTAACAAAATCTCCCCAAGGTAAGGATGTTAAAACTGCACCAATAAATACAAGATAAACAATAATAGCCATTACATACAAACCTGAAAGACATAGTCCTATAATAGCACAAACTTTTCCTGCTTTCATATTCTTAAAAGAACCTTCTGAATATAACTCAGGATGTTCTGCATACAATTTTGTTGCCTTACAGGCAAGAACTAAAGATATTATTCCTAATGCTATGCCAATAATACCCCAACACCAGCAAAAAACAATTGAAAGAATACCCATCACTAATATTCCTGTAGAATTTGGTAAGTTCTGATTCATATTACCTGATGACTGGGGACTCATAACGGGCCGCGCATTATTTGTTGTGCTTTGATTTTCCATAATATTTATTTTTTTTAATGAATAATTAATTTTAAAATGTAATTTATAACAATAATTAAAGCCACAAATATAAAAGAAATTTTTAAAACTTTAGCACCATTCTTAAATTTGAATAATAAATGCAAAATTAATAATACAACCATTATAATCATTGGTATTAATGGAGGATAAATTTTAATACTCTCGGATAAATTACCTTTCAAAAGCTCAACAAAAGCTCTTTGCATACCACATCCGGGACATTCAATGCCAAAATATTTCTTAAAAATACACGGTACTATATGATTTTCAAACCAATCAATTAATGACTTCATATATCTTTTTTTAATAAAATTATGAATTATGAATAGATTTAAACCCAACTTTTATTACATTTTTTCATAATTCATAATTTATTTAAGTTTATTTGTAATTTGCCAGTATATTTTTAGATAATACAATATCACAGCTAAAAAAAATGAACAATAACACAATATTATTATCTACCGCTTATCTTGCTCCTGTTGAATATTATGCACAAATATTAAAAGCAGATAAAATAATTATAGAATTATACGAAAATTATATAAAACAAACATATCGCAATCGCTGTTGCATTTACAATGCTAATGGAAAACTCAATCTAAGTATTCCTGTAAAAAAAACATTAAATAAACACACATTAATAAAAGACATTAAAATTTCTTATGACTCTGACTGGCAAAAAAATCACTGGAAATCAATAGAATCTGCTTATAACTCTTCTCCTTACTTTTTATTCTACAAAGATAATTTATTACCTTTTTATTTAAAAAAAAATGATTTTTTAATAGATTTTAATCAAAATTTACTTAAAACAATATTAAATTTAATTAATATTAAAACAAAAATAAACTATACTGATGAATATTATTCGCCTAAGGCAAATAAAAATATAACTGACTTACGGAATAAAAGAAATAAACATAACAATATTTTCAAAACTACGCATTATATTCAGGTATTTGAGGATAAACATGGTTTTATCCCAAATCTGAGTACCATAGACCTGCTATTCAATCAGGGACCTAATACTTATGACTTCCTAAAAAATATCTAATCAAAATTTATTAATAACGATTTTTTGTAACTGCGAAATAGAAGTCCCCTTAAGTTTAACTTTTCCAAAGTTTTAAAACTTTGTCGCGCGACCTAAAGTTTAGTAAAAATATG
>CAZZDX010000330.1:0-3199 GCA_964653185.1 uncultured Bacteroidales bacterium | reverse complement strand
TAAGCACAGCTCCTCAACATATAGATTATACGGAATTTAACAAAGCAGAGAAAATAACAGAAGGAAATTACGAACTAAACATTACTTATGGACCTGAAAACTTTCGTAAAAAAACAGAACTATACGAAGACGCTAATGCTAATGGAATATTTGAAGCTAATGAATTAATAAACACAAGATACTATCTCGGCAATTACGAAAAAGAAATTGCAGGAGGTGTAACAAAAGAATATCATTATATTTCCGGTCCAACCGGCTTAATAGCTGTTTATATAATAGAAGACGGAGTAGGTAAATTATATTATACCATAACCGATTATCTTGGCTCAATATTAGTTCTCACCGATAAACACGGCAATATAGAAGAAGAAACAAATTATGATGCATGGGGAAGAGTGCGAAACCCTGATAACTGGACATACACCGGTGCACAACCATTAAGTAAAATTTACAGAGGATTTACAGGACATGAAATGCTACCGCAATTTGCCTTAATTAATATGAACGGCAGAATGTATGACCCGGTAGTAGGTCGTATGCTTTCACCAGACAATTTTGTGCAAAACCCAGGCAACCCGCAAAGCTATAACAGGTATTCTTATGCCTTGAATAACCCGCTGGTATATGTGGATCCTGATGGGGAGTTTATATTTACAATACTTGCTGCAATATTTTGTCCTCCACTTCTTCCGGTTGCTATTGCTGCTGACATGGGCGGATTTATGAATGTTGCAATGAATGCTGAGAATATTAATAATTTCGGAGATTTTGCATTGGCATATGGTATAGGAGCAGGTGCAGGTGCATTAGGAGCTGGGGCAGGTATGGGAGCAACCGCTTTGATGACTTCAGCGGGAATACCAGGTGGAATTCTCGGAGGTATGGCAGCAGGTGGTACAGGAGGTTTTGTAGGTGGTTTTGTTTTAGGGTCAACAAATTCATGGGTGTATGACAATTCTACTTTTAGTGAAGGATTAAATGCCGGATTAAACATGGGTATTCAATATGGTATTATGGGAGCTATAGGTGGTGGAGTATTTGGAGGAATAGAAGCATATAATAGCAATCAAAATATTTTAACAGGGGAACCATTACAACGAATGTATTTTTATCAAGAAGCAAATGGAGGTACTGGAACTTTTCCAGCAGACCAGTGGGATAGAAACCATTTAAATGTTCCTAGTGAAAATGCCAGTTATGTTCATAATGAGATTGATTTAGCAGAAGGTGGCAATATGCCTTCTGGCAGAAGTATTAGCATACCCGAAGGTTACACAAGAAATGTTTCCGTGAACTATGATAGACTTCACAGCGGACAACAAATTAGGTTTAATGTTAATAATGGTCAAAGAATAATAATGACTCCTTTAAATAGGCAAGCTGGAAACTTAACTATTAATAATATCAGAACACTTAATTTCTCTGTTGTTGGCACACCATATCCAGGAAATTTTGCACCAACACGAGTTCACATTGCTGGTTTTTACAACCCATTAAAATATATCTTCCGATAAAGAAATTATTATGAAATATATTATAATCTTATTTAGTATTTTTATTTACTATACTTCTATTGGTCAGAATAACCTTGTATTAAACCCAAGTTTTGAAATTTATACTAGTTTACCAGCATATTTATATGCAAGTGATGGCGGTATAAATTATTGTGAATATTGGTCAATACCAACTCAATGTTCAGTTGATTACTATAATGAAGATAATGATTTTGAACCTTATAAAGCTTTTAATAATTCTGTAGGTAAACATTATCCTCATTCAGGAACGGCATACATAGGAATAATTCCTATTTATTGGAGTGGATATATGGAACATATAACAGGTTCATTAAAAGAGCCATTACAAAAAGGGAAAAGATATAAAGTTGATTTTTATATTAAATATGCAAGTGATTCTTCTTATTTAATATGCTCAAATATTGGAGTTTATTTTTCAAAAGAAAAATATCCATTTAGAAGCGGTAATCCTTTTTACAACAAAATAATTACCCCTGATATTAAAGCACATGTACAAAGTAAAACAAATGAATTTTTAAGTGATACATCATGGACATTAATATCCGGCTATTACATTGCAAAAGGTGGTGAAAGATATTTAACTCTTGGTATGTTTTATAATGAAAATATTTTGACTAACTCAATTGACAGATTTGTGAATTATAATATTGATTGGTTTAATAGAAAGAGGACATTGAGATTTCTTAAAAATAAATACCATCAAAGGATGTTAAAAGTAAATCCAAATTTTAAAGGAGAAATAAATACAAATACTGAATGTCCGTATTATCTTATAGATGATGTATCAGTCGTACCAGTAGATGATGAAGGTAATGAAATAATATTATATCCTGAACTAATAAAGGATGAAACAGAAACGAAAGTTAATGAATTAATAAATATTGATAGTGTAGAAGAAGGAGGGTCTATAACCTTAAAAAATATTTTCTTTCAAACAAGTAAATCAGAGTTATTATCAGCATCATTTAAAGAATTAAATATTCTTGTAGATATTATGCAAAAAAATGAACAAATTGAAATAGAAATATCCGGCCACACTGATAATACAGGCACAGAGAAATATAACCAGAAATTATCAGAAGCGAGAGCAAAGACAGTAGCAGATTATCTTATAAGTAATGGAATAGAAAGCAAAAGAATTGTGTATAAGGGATATGGGAATAGTAAATCAATTACAAGTAATGAAACAGAAGAAGGCAGGTCAAAAAACAGAAGAGTTGAAATTAAAATATTAAAAAAATAAATAACTTTTGCTTTTGTATTTCCAATAATGTTGATAACATTACCCGGGATATTTATGAAATAAATTTTACTTACGGACCCTGCTAAGCGGAGTTTGTAACTCCGCTTCAAATAAAAAATAATCTCTTGATTATTATTATATTTAATTTTTTATACTTTTATAAAAATATTTTTAAATTGCCAACAGGATATCAAGAATGTGCTGAAGATTATTTGTATAGTAGTGCAGGAAATTATGCAGGATTGAGTAGTGTAATAGAAATTATTGAATTAATACCGACTGGTTATCAAGTTAGAAAAATAAATTTTTCTAACTTGATAATCCATCGGCATTATACCAAAATTATTTTAATCCGCCTTAGGCGGATTAGCGGTTTGGTATAACAGGAACAATAGAAAGAATTAAATAATGCAATTACAAA
>CAZZDX010000329.1:0-3206 GCA_964653185.1 uncultured Bacteroidales bacterium | reverse complement strand
TTGATGAAATTTTATATCAATAAAAAGCACCAACTTTTTTCTATTAGACCAAAAAAAATAATAAAAAAAAGAGGCTGGTAAATGCCAGCCTCTTTTAATATACTTAATATACCGAGAACAGTTATTATTTAACAATAAACTTTTTAATAAGTTTTGAACCATTAGCATTTAAAGAAATAAAATAATTTCCTGAAGCTAAATCTTTAACATTAATAGTTGTATTGTATTTACCAATGTTTTTACTTCCTAAATCAACAGTTCTGATAACTTTACCAGTCATGTCAATAATGTCAATACTTACTTTACTGTTATATTGTAAAGCATAGTCAATTGAAGCAATATTGCTAACAGGGTTAGGATAAATACTTAATTTCATTCCCTGATAAAAATCAGGATCATTAATACCAACACCATTATCAACAACAGCAAAAACTGGCATATTTACATCAAGGGTTGAAAGACTTGCAGCTACCCAGTAATATGCCTGTGGATCAGTACAATAAGCAGTGTAATTTAAACCTAAACCATTACCAATTTCATCACAGAATAAATAAGCTGTATCACTCTGTTCGCGGATAGTTTTGAAATTAGTTACAATTGAAAAATCAACCGATGATATTGATACTAAACTAGAGAACTGGAAATAATTCCATGTCAGAAAATTAGTATCAAGTTCAGTAATTGTTTTAGAAGCTGTAGCTAAAGCTGTTTCCCCATAAACATTAGGACCTGGTCCGAATGTAGGAGTTGAAGTTATAATTGTCTGATCATCGGCAACAAGATATAAAGATGCTTCCATAACAGATGTTGGACTACTGGAGCCATTATATTTACCGCTAACAAAAGCAAGCACTCCTGAAATTTGAATAGAGGCAGAATTAACATAGCTTTGTGCCCAAAAATCAGAAGAAGTATCAGAAGTAGCAGTCCCATTTGTGCCAAACCAATATCCACCAGTACCACCCATAGTATATGTATATACTTGAGCAGTAGGATCACAAAATAGAGGCAAACTTCCTGTTGTCCAACCAATAGTATCAATTGGTGCCTTATTATTTAGTGAACTTTGCATATTAAAAGGCAACAACTTGGCATTTTTTTCAAAATGTTCTATGTTTTTTACGCAAGGAACTTTCTGTGCAAAAGTTATTGATGTAATCAATAACACTGTAATTAAGAGAGTAATTTTTTTCATAAGCTTTTAATTTTTTTAGTTAATAATTTTTTTAATTAATTGCAAAGATAAAAAAATAATTTAATAAAAATTTTTTTAGGTTTTTTTTTTATTTATTGATATTCAGTAAAGAAAGAGAATTTCTCTTGTGGATATGAAATAGATGTTTTACCTTTTCTGGATTGTTTTAGCTTAAAATTTTTTCTCAGCAAATTACATGGAATACTTTGATAAACTTTAAAGTTCACTTTAAACAGAAATGTTCTAACAAATATTAAATGTTTTCTCTTTAACATTTTTTTTACTCTTGTTATATGATTAATTTGAAATTATCCCGAAGTTAAGCCGTTTTTGCTTATTTTAAGCTGGTTTTTAAAAAAGATACTAATATAGATTATTGATAGTTAGGCGAACCCATAATTAAAAATATATTTTACTTTTTATCCGCCACAGGTAGATTACAGATTTTGTAAAGGTATAAAATAAAGTAGGTTAAAAACAACTTGGCGATGTCGCCTTCTTGTTTTAAATAGATACATTGGTTTTTATCCAAAAAAAAAGCCCCTAAATTTTAGGGGCTTTTTTTAATTTAACTTTTTTTTATTTAACAATAACAAATCTCTTAATTAATTTTTTGTTATTAGCATTTAAAGAGTAATAGTAAGTTCCGTTTGCAAGATTTGTTACATCTAAATTTATTGAATGTAATCCTGCTGTTTTATTTCCCTGTTCTTTTGTAAGAACTATTCTTCCGTTAGCATCTATAATGTCCAAACTAACATCACTGGCATTATTTTCAAGTTCATATTCTATTAAACATTGATTTGAAGTTGGATTTGGATAACTTTGACTCAGTTTCATTCCAAAAAGAAAATAATTATCTTGTATAGAACCAGTCATATCAACAATTGGGAAAATACCAAAGTCAAAATCTAAAGGCCATGCATTTAATAGTGTGTACCAGCTATTATCGCTCCATTGTTCCCATGTAAGCTCTCCGCTACCGCCATCACCATCAGCTGTGCTAACTAAGCCAACAGTATCAGTGCTTATTCCTGATACATTAAATCCAATGACATAATCACTTGATATTGTTATTGGAGTTGTAAAAGTTGCAACAGTATAATCAGCCGTATCAATATTTGCTATAGAAGCAGATACAGTTCCCAAAACTGTTCCGGGACATTGCTGACCAGTACCTGCTGTGGTTGTCCCGGTAGTTCCATCCATATCCCATACATTAAAAGCAACACTACCACTACCAGAGACCAGTTCTTTAGCTCCAAACCAATAAAGTGCTCCTTCAATTTTATAACCAACAGTTACAAGAAATTGTTGTCCTTTTGCAAGATCTCCATAACTATTGTTTCCAACAACATAGCCACCACCTGATGCAGTGTATAATGATGGTGAGCCAGAAAGAAATGTGCCTGGCTCCAATGTGTCTGTTGGTGTTTTTACAGAAAAATTTGGTTTTTCCAAATTTATCACACCTGATATACTACGTTGCTGCCCATAAGTATATCCTGCAAAAATTAATACAGCAAATAAAACGTAAAATTTTTTCATAAGTTTTTAATTTTTTAGTTAATAAATTAGTTTTTTAATTAATCGCAAAGATAAAAAAATAAATTTAAAAAAAAATAATTAATGATTTTTTTTATTTTTTATCATTAGAATGAAATTAAGCCAGAATTAACCTAATCCTTCTAATAGTTTTAATTTAGATGAAAAGCATTTTTATTCTTCTGCCTCAGGCGAATAAAAGAAACTTGATGATTTTGTTGTAAAGTCCCTTTTAAATCCATTGGCAGAAAATAAAAGCATAAATTCATGAGAACCATTACTATATGAACTAAGATCATTAGCGTTTATATCATAAGAATATGCTAATCGTAAATTTTTTGTGATATTAAAACCTATCAATCCTATATATGAATCATTAATTCTGTAAGAAAGACCTGCCCAAAATTTATCATTATAAAATACATTGGTATTTATTTCATATTGAGTGATAAATGTACTATTTTTT